>NZ_LXHX01000113.1:0-153480 GCF_001649495.1 Emticicia sp. MM
GTGCAACCCGAAGCCGAAACCGTTACTGTGCCAGTTCCACAACGACTACCACCTGTGGCAGTTGGAGCTGTTGGTACAGGATTTACAGTTGCTGTAACGGCTGTCCGTGAACTAACGCAAGTACTTACAGTACAATCTACATAATATGTAGTAGTAGCAGATATACTTGGTGTGGTATAAGTTGCCGAAGAACCAAGACTCGTGCCTCCTGCGGCGGCTGCATACCAATTATATGTTCCTGTACACCCACTTGCAGAGAGAGTAACTGTTCCTGATCCACAACGGCTTACGCCCGAAGAAGTTGGTGCTGTTATTCCACCAGAAATTGCCAATGTTATTGATGTTGTGGCCGTACAGCCTCCTGCATCTTGAATTGTAACAGTATATGTTCCTGCTGAAAGCCCATTAAAAACATTACTTGTCTGGAAAGCTCCACTACCAATTTTATATTGGTAAACAGGAGTTGTGGTTGAAGCAGCAACGTTTGGACGAAGGTATTTCCCTGGAATTACTTCACTTGGTGCAGTTGTAGCTTCGCCTGGTTTCGACCAGCCCAACGAAATATTATCTCCACCACCTGCTTCTTTATACAACACTTCAAAATAATATATCTGACCTGCATTCAAGCTAATAGCAGCAGTTTTCTGAGAGGTATATTTATTCCACTCTCTATAACCAGTATAGCCATTTACGCTTGCTAAAAGTACTTTATTGGCAGGGTTTGCGTCTCCACTTCCCCAAAATTCGCTGTAATCATCAGATGCCACCCAGAAATAATATGTTCCAGTTGTTGGAGGAACGATGTACCCCGAAATTCTTCCACCAATATTATCCATTGCATTATTGTATCCTTCGGCAATACCTACAAGAGTAGATAATGACGGAGTATTTGGATAATTAGCATTTGAAGTTAGGTTAGAAACAAGGCTTCCAGAAATTCCATACCATAACTGATAAGTAGCATCTCCCAAACCAGTTGTTCCGCCACTTCCCGTAACAGTAATACTACCAGTTGTTGAACAAGTAGGGTCGGTTTTCGCTAAGCTTAGCGATGGATTGTCGGTAGAAGTTGTTACCGTAAAATTGGCATAAGTATTACATCCGCCACCTTGGTAGCCGATGCTGTATGTGCCAGCAGCTAAATCTACGTAACTATTTCTATGTGGTGTCCAAGCACCACCGTTGATATTGGTCGAAAAGCCATCAGGTAAATTCGTTACCGTTATACTTCCTGTCGAACCAGTACATCCTGTACTTACCACTGTTGCTGTCGGAACAGTTCCATTATTTATTGTTACATTGGCTGTTGCAGTTGCTGTACAACCATTTGCAGAAGTTACTGTAACAGTATAAACACCTGCCATTGCCGTTGTTGCTGATGCTCTGGTAGGATTTTGAAGCGTTGATGCAAACGATGCTGGGCCAGTCCAAGAATATGTACCTCCGCCAGTTGAGCCTAAAGTAATGGTTGCTCCTACACACTCACTATCACCAGTAGCAGTAGCAGTTGGTGCTGTATTAACCGTTACGGTAGCAGAAGCAGTAGTATTTGCAGAAGTTTTTACAAGAGAAAAATTATCAAGATATAAAATTGTTGAAGGGTCAGTCCAAGCATAAACTTGCACCCAAGCAGTTCCAGCGGGGGCAGTATTTGTTACAGTATACTCTTGAAAAGAAGTTGCGTTTATCTCAGCACTCACATCAGATAAACTTGTCCAAGAAGAGTTCATAAATTTTACACCCACACCAGACCAAGGAGTAGCACTACTCACTTTTCCCCACACTTTCATTGTGAAACTCTCTCCTGCAACAGCAACATTATCTTGTGCAAAACCACCACCAGCCGAAGAGGCAGTTACTTTTGCACCATAGGTCCCGCTATACTTTTCACTTGCCACAGAAGTAATCGTTGTATAATTCCAATTAGTCCATGCAGTTAAGTTTCCAGTCTCAAAACTCGGGTTGCTTAGTATATTTGTAGTGTTGCTACAAGTTGCAGTATAAGTTGTTGTGGTGGTTGGGTTTACAGTAATTGTCGAACCCGTTGCTCCTGTATTCCATGTTACTGTTCCGCTACAATTATTGGCTGTTAAGGTAGCACTTTGTCCAACGCATATACTTGCTGGTGGCACAATCGAAAAACATGCTTGACAACCAACAAGACTCACATTATCAAATTTCAGGGCGTTATTTTGTGTCCAACCAACGATACGAATTTTAGTTGTATTTGCAGGCGTATTGCCTTCAAAATTGATGGTTTGGAAAGTCCCATCATAATTTTTTGTTACAAGAATATCGGCTGTTTTAGAGAGATAAGTTGTTCCGTTATAAAACTCCAAATACATTTTTGGGAGATTATTCACTCCGTGTTTGGCGGCATACGCTATAAATTTATAAGGAGCATTTGCTCCGAAAGTGATATCTTGATAAGCCGTGTAAGTACCTGTCAAATCCCCAACGTTTACTTCCAAAAAGCTACCATAAGTTCCACCACCACCACGAGTAAGTTGACCGTTTGAGGCAGTCCAGCCACTCATATCAGTTTCAAACTGAGGGTTTACAACTAAATTGGCTGATTCACAACTTCCCGAGCAACTAAAGGTAGAATTTGCCAAAGTAATTATAATAGTTTCTTCATCACATAGTGTTCCTGTTCCACCTGTGCCAGAATATCCTTTTACATTGATAGTGTACGTACCCACACCCCATGCTGCAGCCGTAGAACCTGGATGGTTATATGGTGCTGTATTCTCTGTATTAGTAGCACTCGTTGAGCCTGTTATAGTAAATACCACACTACCAAATGCTGCCGTTTGGGTAGTTTCAAGATTCCAACTCGAAGGAAAACTATTAATATTGTAAGTAGCACCATTAGTTAATACAATATCTGAACTACCTACCAAATCATTAATAAGTAAACCCGTAAATGTACTTGTACAACTCGAAGAATTAACTGCAACACTCGTTGTGGCAGTTGCCGTACAACCTCCAACACTTGAAGTTACGGTATAAACTCCTGCCATTGAGGTAGTTGCATTCGATAAAGTCGGATTCTGAGTGGTTGAAGTAAAACCCAATGGTCCGCTCCAACTATAAGTTCGAGGAGCAGTTGCAATAATCGAAATATCATCAATCGCAAAGTCGTTGCTTGCTCCAGAAACTTCATTATTATAAATGGCAAAAACGGCTGTTCCAGTAGTGGTAGCAGTCCAAGTTGTTGAAATTTGTTGCCAAGTGTTACATCCACCAGTAGATAAATTGGAGATTGTTCCAGTTTTTGTTCCGTTTACGCCCCACTGTAATTTAGCGGCGGGTGTACCTCCCCAAAAATCGTATGCTCTAAACGACAGGGTATAGGTTGTTCCAGCAGTTACGTTAATAGATTGATACCAAAATCTCGAATTAGCATTTCCATTACCATCACCAATGATCATATTTCCACTCGGATTTGAACAATTCAAAGCCCAACTCCAAACGGTTTGAGGATTAGAAGCAATATTGTAACCTCCTCCGAAAGTATAATCTGATGAAAAACTATTATTTCCACTACTAAAATCTCCATTAGTTACTAACTGACTTCCACTACCTCCTGTACTGGTTGAAGTCAGATTGATTGTTCCACCCGCACTAACTGGTGAGTTAGAACTTGCCGTTACTACTGGTGGAGTACAATTTGTTGAACCACCAGTAGCTGCATTCGACAAACACATTTGGTCAAGTTTCACATAATCACCATTGGCAAAAACTTCCACTCGCATATATGAAGTATTGGCAGGTGCAGTTGACGAAAATGAGTAGAATGCAATATCATTATTTGGGTCAACATCATAATCAACATTTATTTGATTAGATCCAATGAGTGTATTTGAACTATTATAAAAACCAAGTCTGACGTAATGTGTGTAATTGGGGTCATGTGTTCCTCCCCAAAACGATAAATTATAGGTTGTTCCGACTGTAGCACTTAACTGTTGCCAAAGCCAGGCGTTGGTAGTTGTTGCTTGTAAATATCCATTATAGCTACCACAAACTTCATAACCTGTGCCATTATAGGCACTTCCGCCCGAATAACTCCAGCCAGTTATACCATTTTCAAAGCTATTATTTGTCAATAAATTTCCAGTACAAGTACAAGGGTCTGAAGTAGATAAATCACTCGCAAATTGAAAGTTATGAATTTCTCCAGTTCCCAATTGAATCGTTTTTGCAATTAAACCTCCTTCTGTATCGCCAGTACCTGTCTTAATAAGGTTCATGTTCGGGGCAAAAACAGTTCCTACAACCATACTTGCGGTATTGATTGTAAGGTTATAAGTGGTTCCACCATAAAAATTCCATAATACATACGGTCCTTGTGTGCCAGCAATACCTGCCATATTTGAATTATTCCAAACAAAATTGGCAGTAATTGGCACATTGATAACCAAAACCTTAGAAGCACTTGGCACAGCGGCCGTAGCAAAAGTTAATTCGGTAATATTATTGAGCGAAGCCGATGTAAGATTCAAATAATTCACTCCAGGGTTAAGTGAGTTTATTCTTACACTTTGTGCCGATGAAACAGTATTTCCAGAGATAGCTACATTGCTCGAATTATACAACTGTACATTATTCGTTCTGCTACCAAGTGTCGTTGAAGTCGAACGATAACTATTAAAAAGCGTCGTAAAATCAAAACCAACTGTCTGAAAAACGTTAGTTGGCTGATTTACAGACCCTTCTATTCTTTTGGCATTGTTGTAGGAAGTTCCCGTTGGTAAAACTTGCGTTAGTCCTGTTCCTCCATTATTACTTGTTATTGAACCAGTACTGTTGCCGATATGTATATAATTTCCATCGTTTACTCTCAACACACCAGCAGTCCAAGTGATGCTACCTTTGACCAACAATCCAGTTGGTATAGAACCGTCACCCGTAAAAATATACGAGCCAGTATTATCCATGTTTATCTCACCTAAAGAAGAAGAGTTGATAATCAAGTTACCGCCAACGGCCAAAGGACCATGAATATGATGAGAATTTGTAGAGGTAAAATTTCCTTCGCTTAAAACCTGAAAACTTTGATTACCCGCTATCGGATTTTGAGAAAATGTGTGTAGTGAAGAAAAAAGCAAAAATACAAACGGCACTACACTGACCAGCTTTTTAGAAGCAGACCATAGTACTAAATCCTGAATTGCAAAAATACAAATTCGGGCTTGAGCAAAAGTATGTTTTGTTGTTAAGGACACTTATATTCTATAACTTATACGTTTAAATCGGAATGCAAAATATCAATTAGGTATTATAACATTACATTATACATTACCTAATATATATAATAGCAAAACTTATGCCATAAGTTATTGAGTGGTATCATATTTGGTATAATAATTTATTAATCAGCCCATTATTCAATAAATGAGCCATTATTTGATAAATAGTTCAATAGGTGAAAAATTGGTATAGAGTTTGACGAATTACAATTTTTGAAAAAGCTGATATTTTAAAGTTCCTATTTTCAAGAAAAATCAACAAAAAACGCACGATATATTGCCATACCATGCGTTGAAAAATTAAAGTAATTCGTCGTTATTTCTTCTGAAATTCGCCCGTTGCACGAATCGAAATTTCATCACCAACCATCACCGTTGCGAGCTTTCCACCGATACCAAAATCACTTCTCTTGATAGTAGTAGTGGCTTTTATTCCCAATTGTGGAATCTTATTACTGGGGTTTGGATGTGCCATCGGGCCGTTCATCGTTACATCCAGAACGATTGGTTTTGTCACACCCTTAATCGTCATATTTCCTTCCATTTTATATTTATTTCCTGCTATTTTCGTAAATTTTGTACTTTTAAAACTTATCGCAGGATATTTTTCTACATCAAACATATCTTCACTTTTGAGGTGATTATCACGCATTTCGAGGTCAGTATTGATACTCCCTGACTCAATCGTAATTTCAAAAACAGCATCTGATAAATCATCTTTTGCAGCTGTAATTTTACCATCAAATTTCTTGAAATAACCATCTACTTCCGACAATCCATGATGCTCGGCAATGAAGGCAAACTTGGTATGCCCTTTGTCGATTGACCATTGAGCAGAAGAGGCAAAAGATGCCACCAAAAATGAGAGAACTAACGCTGTTTTTTTCATGTTTTTAGTTAAAAAATAGGTTTGTAAAATATAAATTAAAGAGAAAGTGAACTTACTTTTAGTTGATTCTTTTTGCTGGCCTGTTTTACTTCATAAGCCACAAGCACTTGATTATCAATGTTTAATGCAACAGAATTAGTAGCATTTGCAGAACCTTCAACCCAGATAGTTTCCGAGACTTTATTATTATTTATTTTTCTGTACGCAAGTTTTGAAGCTCCGCCTTCAGCATTTTGCTCCCACAACATTACTGCCGATTTTGGCGACTCAACTAAATATGGATTCTTGGCCGAAGCATCTTCCAAAACAAAGAGTTTTTTGCCTTCACGAGTAGCTAATCTAACGCCCGATTCAGTTTCTGCTCCCGAAAACCACGCAACTAAAGCCGACTTCCCGTAGGTACTCGAAACCGCTCCACTGTGCGGACAACCATTGATTTTCCAGCCATCGTTATGAATGATTTCGGGCTTCGAGAAAGTAGCACCATTATCAGTTGAAACCATGCGAGCCATGTCTCTGATGTTATCGTTATTGTCTCTATAAATTACGTTTAAAGCACCATCGGCATCAATCAACATATTGATTGGGCAACAGTCACAAACAACAGGGTCGATGAGTCTTTCGGGTTGCATTTCACCATTTTTTGTTACAACCAAACGCAAATCACGCTCTTCGTGCTTGGTACTATTGGCAACATCTTTCAAATAAACCACCGCAATTTCATCGTTCGACATCACGATTGCATCAAAAAAACCTCTTACAATTCCCTGTTTTGGGTCTGAATCAACTGGTGCGGGCGAAGTCCAAGTTGAACCTCCATCTTTCGACGTACAATATACGATGTTCGACGAACGACCACCTCTACCACCACCGCCTGCTTGTGGAGCAGAATTATTGATAAAAACCGCCACCAAAGTACCATCTTTTTTGGCAAGTACTCTGGCACGCATCATGCGACTATTACCAATGCCTGTACCGCTATAAATCGTTTTCTTGTCTCCAAAAGTTTTGCCATTATCTTTCGAGAAAGCTACACAAAACGATGTAACGCCTTGCAAATCTTTTTCTGTCCACGAAAGCATTATCTCGCCTTTAGCAGTTTTAGCGAGCAATGGCATCGTGTAGGCTTTTGTTGTATCGTTTTCAAAAGCATTAAAGCTATTATCGGAGGCAATTGCCTGATAATCAACTTCATTTGGCATAGTTACGCACATTGTCATTGCTTGATTATCGGCATTTTTAGTAGCAAAATTCGCCCATAAACTAATCAGCAAGAGCGGTAAAGTGAAAATCAATTTTATCATTTTCGGTATTATTTTGCGGTGCAATTATTTATTGTAACTCAAAATTAATACTTCAAAAATAAGAAATAGCGACAATTATACACATCGGGAAGAATAATCGACAGAAGGGTTCAAATTGGTTATTTATTCGATAATAAAGCCTTATTTATCGACGATTTGGCAGAGTATCATTTTCATCTCCGCCAATTGAGTGTAAAAGAAGTTTGCCCTTTGGGAGAAGTTAGAATGCTATGTGAAATAGCAAAATCAAGTTTTTTTAGGCGAAGATTTGCCCCAAACGAAAAGCCTGCTGCTCCACCAAGACCATTGATGAGGAGTTCTTTTCTACGAAGAAAATTATAACCCAATAGCACATTGAAATTTTTATGAATCAAAATCTCGGTACTGAGTATAAAATGTCGAGAGATTTTATCGGCCGTCGATATCTTTTTAGGAATTTTATTTCCCTGCTCATCGAAAGTAAAATTGAAGGTTGGGTCGTTGTAGGCAATATCAAAAACATATAAATGATGACCCGTCAGCGAGAAACGCACGGGCATATATTTGGGCTTAAAAGATGCTCCGAGCTGCAAATCGAACGGAACATCAGGACGAATATTTCCATAGTTTTTCAACACAAAGCCAATATTTTTGGCCACGACCCCAATACTCAAATCGTGTTTTGGGTGCTTGAAAGTTCCCCCCCAATCGGTTAGAAATGCGAATGAACTGTAAGATTCAAGCACCGAAGCCACCATTTTTGAAGTAATTCCAAAACTTATATGATTGACTCTGCGTGAATAGGTAAGTCCTAATGAAAAATCATTGGCCGAAAATTCATTCGTCAAGTTTCCGACGGCATCCATTCCTTGAAAAGTCCCATAATTTAGATTCTGCAACGAAACTGCCCAGTTTCCAGCCATTGATTTCTGGGTGAATTTGGGTGAATAATTAAGTGTAAGAAATTTACTTGAAGCCAAATAAGGCGAAAAGTTAAGTCCGATTTGACCTGCATTTGCGGAATCGAGCAAAGCTGGGTTATAAGAAAAAAGGTTAATGTCATTATCAGCCAACGATACATTGATACCACCAAGTCCATTTACACGGGCATTATTAGCAATATTGAGAAACGAAAAACTATTGGGCGACACCCCGCTTTGGGCAGATGATGCAAAAAAACTAAAACACAAGATAGCCAAGCCTAATCCCGAGTGAACCATGCGGAATATTGTACGCTCTATCGGCATAGCCAAAACCCCCAAACGGAAAAGAGCCATCATTGCCGAACCATGAATTATTTTGTGTTGCTGCACCATCAATTTTGTGGTCAATCATTATTCTTCTAACTCCCAAACCTACATAAAAATCAAACACAAATTTAGTCTTTTTTTTGTCTTCATTTCTCAATCTGGCCTGATAACCGACCTTTATTGTTGCTCCAACCACATATTTACTGACAGGATAATCCAAATTTTCAAAATACGCACAGGGGCCACCATCACATTCACGGCCAACGCTTCGATTAAGCTCATCATTGACTTGTTTATAAAAAAGCTCATACGCCAAATATCCACCAGCCATATTCGAGGCTTTTTTATCGTAGCGACGGGCTTCAACTTTTACTCGGTAATGCTCTCGTGCTGGCCCAAAATCATTGTTTTCACCCCATAAGTTGGCCACTCCTGCACCATAGCCCAATTGTTCAGATAATGTCCAACGTTTACTCTGACCGAGACGATGTTCGGCTGCAAATTCAAACGTATTATCAATATCAAACATTGTGAGCGGAGCAATTTTCAAGATTAAATGAGCTTTATTGAGCGAATCTTGGGCATGAGAACCCATGCTCAATACTCCAAAAAAGGCAATAAAAAATGCTGATATATAGATTTTTTTCATGGATTTGTAGCGATTTTACTTAATAATTTCAATTCTTTTTGTACATTATAGCTGTATTGATAAACGCCGTCTTTTCCCGTAATAATCAATGTATTATCTTCTGGAATAACATCAACTGCCGCAAAATCTTGAAAATAATTGATTTGTTTCAAAGCCTTTGGGTCGGTTTTATCAAAAACTTTCATGCCGTAATCTCCTTCGGTGACAAAAAGTAAATCGCCACCAACACCCAAGCCATGCGGACTTTGCATTGGGTAACTACTGAGCAGCTTCGGTGTTTTTAAATCACGAATATCAACCACATCCAACACATTTACGCCACGATTACAATTAGTGCCACTCCGAAGGGTAACATAAGCATAATTCCCTTCGGCTACAACTGGGTCGCAGGATACAACGTGCGAATAAACTGACACAAATTGTGGGTTTTCGGGCGAAGAAATATTGAAAATATACATACCATTTTGAGTGCCAATCAAAAGATGATTATTGAATGGAAAAATGGTTTCGACAATAGTACTCAATGAAGCCCTTCTTACAAAAATCGGGTTTGATGCATTTTGAATATTATAAGTCTTAAGTGATTGATTATCGACGATATATAAATAACCATTGGCAATAGTAAAACGAGCCGTTGAGCCACCCGTGCCAGTTGTGGGAGAAGCAGAAATAGCATCACCTCGACAGGCATAAATGATGGTAGAAAGTAGTAAAATAGCGAGTATCTTTTTCATAGTAAATTGATAATATGAACAATTATTTTGTAAGTTGAAGAGGGACGGTATTTAGAGACAAGGTATGCCCTGTCTCTACGAATGTATTAATTAAAATAAACAACCTATCGAAAACACTTAGGATTTACCAAATCCGTATATTCCCAACCAATCACATAACCTTTCGATGGGTCAACACATTCAAATTTACCTCTGGACGGCACTCCGTTTTGCTGGGGATAACTCGGATAAGGAAAAGCTTTTTCAATTCGCTTCACTACCTTGACCGCCAACGGATTAGTAATGTCAATCGCTACTAAATCATCGGCATTATCGGCATAGAGAATATTATCAGCAATCGAAATATCTTGATTGGCAGGAATCGAAATAAAAGCTACGGCTTGAGGTTTTGTTTTATCCGAATTATCAAAGACATGAATTCCCTGCCCTATTTCGTTGATATACAGGTACTTATCTTTAGTATAAATCTTTCCAGCCTTGCGAAGTTTTTGTGGCGAACCTGAAGAAACATTGCGAAGATTTACGTAACTCACATATATCGGCCGATAACCTTTTACGGTTTCGGTGGTCATGCTTTTGTCTGGATTACAAGCATTAATAGCAATAATTGTGGCAAAAAGAAGAAGTTTTTTCATAAAAAAGTCATGGTAGTTTTTATGTTTACTACCATGACTCCGAAGTTAATAAAAAGGTTGTAAATCAGTCGATTATTTATTTTTGAAATAAGCAATTACTGATTTACGAATATCGTTTCTGACATCGGTTTCGGGAAAAGTATCCACCACCGAAATCACATCTGGATTTTGCTTAGTAAAAAATCCTAAGTTACGTTCTTTGCCCGAAAATAAGAAATCGCTCGTGATGATGTTGTATTCTTGGTTAACATCCAATAATTTTCCGTTGATTTTCCACTCTTTTTTAGTTTCATCGTAGGTAATTTTCTCATATTGTAAATATCCCCCACTACCTTTATTTTCTAAGCCCGTTTGTAGCACTCTTTCGAGTAAACGTCCACGAAGTTTGATTTCAACTAATTTTCCACCGAAAGGCAAAATACGCAGTACATCAAGCTGTGTAAGTTTTCCCGAAACATAATCATCAATACGAATCGAACCACCATTAAAGAATGCACAGTCGAACTTATTAGGCGAAGATGCCAACAAAGCATTATTTATCATGCTTCCCATATTTCCTTGCATATTACGCACAGTAGTTTCGTGGCCATCGAGTGGCTCTTTCAAATCGGCAATTACTTCATCTTTATTCAAGCCCAAAGCCTTAAATGCTGCATCTTGAATGTCTTCCCATTTCTTTACCACAGCCGCTGTAATTGGTTCATCTGCAATTGAATTATCTATTTTCTTTAATTCAGACTTCACATCTACTTTACCAGTGATTTTATTAAACGTAATTCGGTGAATATAAGCACTTTTGGCGTTAGCATCGGCTTTGGCCATAACTACATTTCCGATTTGCTCTTTCATATTATCATGATCATGTCCGCCCATAAGCAACTTCACATTTGGAAGCATTTTGGCCAGTTTTAGGTCGTCAACTTTGTTGATGTGTGTAATTCCGACTACAAAGTCACACTTTGGTTCTAATTCGGCATAAGCTTTTTTGGCTGCCTCAAAAAAGTCTTCGTACAATACAAAATCTTTCTTGTTAGAGGGCAATAGAATGCCAAACATTCCAACTTTTACTTCAATGTTATTAGCATTTTTGAACGTCAAAATTGTTGTTTTTAAAAATGGTACTTTTGCACCATTAACCACTTTTCCGAATGGAACGTATTCGTCTTTTACTTTTTCTAAAGCATTGGTATTCAGCCAATTGAACTTAGACTCATTGATGCGTTCCTGTAAATCTTTTTGATCTAAATCAAACTCATGGTTACCCAAACAAACCCAATCTACTCCAACTGTATTCATCACATCCACCATTTGGCGACCTTTGATTCCTTTGCCTTCGTAGCGAAGTGTTCCGATTACTGACGGACTTAGAAAATCGCCCGAAAGTACAGTAACAGTATTTGGGTTTTCTTTCAATAAATCTTGGCGAACAGTTGCCACACGAGCCATTCCACCAACTTTACCATTGTCGAGTGGAGATATCTCATATACGTCATTGAGGTGCAGGAAAGTGACAGTAATTTCGTTTTGAGTGCTTGAAGCATTATTTTGTGGCGTCTTCGCTGTTCGACAAGCGACCGACACAACCACAAGCAGCATGAGCAGAGAGAGTTTTTTCATGGTTTGTATTCTTAATAGGTGTTAATTTTATTAGCCGACAAAATTAGGTAAAAAATGTTTATATAATTGTGTCCGAAAAATCAACAAGCAGACAATTTATGGTTTATGGGCAGTGAATTATTCAAAATTCAGGGTTTACCCTATTTTTTTAGCCAGATTAATAAAATAGATTTGCACCATTATTTAACATAACCGTATTCAATAGCAATTTTCAGTAAACTCACCACATTTTTTACATCAAACTTCGAGAGAAGGTTACTACGGTGAGTTTCGACAGTTTTTTCACTGATACACAGTTCATTGGCAATTTGGCGAGTAGTTTTTCCTTTGGCAATAAGGTCTAAAACCTCTTTTTCTCGACGAGTAAATTTTAGTTGATACAGACTTTTTTCAACGTGTTTTTGGCGACTAAGCCCACGCATAATGATTTCGGTTATTTCGGCACTTTGATAATTTTGTCCGTCTTTTACTGTCCGAATTGCCTTTAGTAGTTCTTGTCCACCAGTATTTTTAAGTAGATAACCATTCGCACCGTTTTTCATCATACGAGTAATAAAACTCTCGTCGCTGTGCATGGTCATGGCCAGCACTTTTACTTGAGGATATTTACTGGTTATATATTTACACAAATCTAAACCACTTTCGCCACCCAAGTTTATATCGAGCAAAACTACATCAACCGACGTAATTTGAAGGAATGTTTTTACTTGTTCGGAATTCTGACACTCGCCCAAAATCTCAATATCAGGCTCGTGTAAGAGCAATGAAGCCACACCTTCTGTAAAAATTTTGTGGTCATCCACCAATAAAATTCTTATCATTTTAACCAGTCAAATAAGATTGAAATGCTCAAAGTTATATCATTAAATTTACGAAAAACTAAGATATTATTATTATTATTTCTGCTTACTGTTATATTTAATGATGCCGAAGCTCAATATCCGTATGTTGATAATATCTATACCAAACACCAACTCGATAGCATGATTTTGGGCTATCAAGCCAAAAACGATACACTTGGGTTAGCATTCACACATTGGGCTTACGCCAAAAATCAAGAAAATTCTAAGAGCCTCAACGAGTCGCCGATTACCAATTTGCGGAAAAGTATGGAGTATTTTTATGCAGCAAAAGACTACGGTAATTATTATAATATCAAAGGTACAATTGGCTCGTTTTTTATGGATAAAGAGTTTATGAAACAACTCGCCAAAGACTACATCGAAAGTGCCGTTTATTATTTCAGAGCCAGCAAAAGCATAAGAAATGAGGCAGACCACCTCGTAAATTTGGCCAATATATATATCCATGAAAACAACTTCAAGCCTGTAAAAGAAATTCTCGAACGTGTAGAATTACTGAATAAACAAGTAAATAGCAAATCTTGCGACGGACGTATTCATTCTTCGTATGCCGATTATTATGCCCGACAAGGCAAATATAAGGAGGCGTTTTATCATATCGAACTTAGCTATGAAATTGCTCGAGAAGAAAAAATAGAATGGCTTGAAGTTCTTGCTCTGTATTTTAAATCGAAATGTTATCAGAGTCTCAATAATGAAGAAGCCCGCAAAGAAACCTTGATGGCAACCTTAAATATTCTCGAAAAAAACATGAATCTCTACCTCTTACGGAAAGAAATTTATGATAATCTGCGTGATTATTATTTTAGAAAGAAAAACTTCACCAAAGCCTACGAATATGCATACAAAGCCCAGATAACGGTTGAAACTATATATTTTTCAAAAATGGAAAGTGATTTACGGTCATTTACTGAGTATAATCTTCTGGAAAAGCAAAAAATGATTGTTTCGACTATCGCACTGGAAAAGAAAGTTGCCCAGAATGAACTTGAAAAAATGCGAACAGGTCAATACATCTACATTGGGGTTATTTTGGGTATCATGGCATTTTTAGGTTTATTGATTTACGTTTATTTCAATCGAAGAAAAATTGAATTATTAAAAAAGAGCGAAATTGAGAATAATTTTCAAATCGAAAGCCTAAATTCACTCATCAGCGGACAAGAAATTGAACGAGAACGAATAGCCAAAGAACTACACGACGGCCTCGGAATTATGTTGGCTCAAATAAAATTTACGGTTGAAAAAAGCTCCGATAAAGAACGTATCACCAAAATGATTGATGATGTTTGTTCAGAAATTCGGAATATTTCAACCAACTTACAGCCCACCGCACTTGCCGAATTTGGCCTAAAAAAAGCCATCGAAGACTTTGTTTTAAAGCATGATTTTTCAGAACCTAATTTAGTATTTCAGTTTTTTGGCGAACCATTAGATTTAGGAACAAACAAAAATTTAATGATTTACCGCATCGTGCAAGAATTAGTAACTAATTCAATCAAACACGCCAACGCCAACGAAATACTCATTCAAATCATCAACACAACCGAATCCATGACCTTGACGATTGAAGACGATGGCGTTGGTTTTGATGAAAACACTATCAAATCTCAAAGTAGCGGCTGGAAGAACATCAAATCAAGAGCCAATTATCTGCAAAGTAATATCACCCTAACCTCCGATGCCACTTCGGGAACTTCGGTTACGATAATTATGCCCCATCATTAGAAGTACGAATTTAGATTTACGAATGACGAATTGCAATTTACTGATAATTAGATAGTTACAAGTAAATTATTAACACTTTAAACATTGGAAGAGAAATAACATTCTTGCGATTTTTTATTGCAGATTGACAATTAAAAATTGATGATTTTTGATGTAAAAATTACTTCTCTAATTTGAAATCCTCAATCATCAATCTGCATTTTTTTCGCTATAATCACAAAAACTCAGGGTAAACCCTGAGTTTTTATTTTGGGGGAAAGCACTGAATAAAATAGTATATAATGAAGTTAATTTTGTATTTTATTAACACACCTTCCTCGAAAAGTGCTAATACAAAACTAACTTTTAATCATAAAAACTATGCAAAAAAATCTACATCATAATGATTCTGCATCATTATTGAGGAGCTACCAACGGTTCAAAAGTACGTTGGTCATTGTTTTATCTATTCTATTGATTCCTGCTTTTTCAGATGCCCAAACCGCAAAAACGGCTGGTACAGTTATAAAAGTTTCGGGTAAAATAACAGGGCAGAACGGAGATGCCATTCCAGGGGCAAGCGTGGTGGTGAAAGGAGCAAAAACAGGAACAGCCGCCAATGCTTCGGGAAATTTTAGTATTGATGCCGCCAGCGATGGCGTTTTAGTTGTTTCGTCGATTGGCTATGATGAGCAAACAATCAAAATCAATAACCGAAGTGTAATCAATATTTCATTGGCAGAAAGTGCTAATTCGCTCAACGAAGTGGTGGTTGTGGGTTATGGCTCTACGAGCAAGCGTTTGCTTTCGGGAGCTCAGACAAACATCGGTGAACTTGAATTGAAACGTACCGTAAACACCACAATGGACCAAGCCCTGCAAGGCCGAGCACCCAACGTTTATGTGGCAAGCAACTCAGGAAAACCTGGTGGTGCGGCTGCTGTTTATATCAGAGGGCTTTCGACAATCAACGGAAATAACCAACCGATGTATGTAATTGATGGTGTGCAAATCATTCCGCAAGATGCTTCTACACAAGGAATTGGTTCAGATGGTCAATCAAATATCATTTCTTCAATCAACCCCGATGACATTGAGTCAATGAACGTTTTGAGTGGGCCTTCGGCACAATCAATTTATGGTTCAAAGGCGGCCAACGGAGTAATTGTTGTAACGACAAAAAAAGGAAAAGCAGGCGACTCGAAAATTAATTTTACATCAATGTATAATTTCCAGTCATTGCCAAAGCAGCTTCCGATGATGAATCTTCGTGAATATGCTGAGTACAGCAATGCTTGGGCAAGAATGGTTGGTTCGGGTTTCAATGCTGAATTTGCCGACCCTTCGATTTTGGGCGAAGGTACAAACTGGCAATCGGCACTTTTCAAAACCGCTGCCATGAAAAAACAACAGCTTTCATTAAGTGGTGGAAATGAGCGAACTACGTATTATATCTCAGCCGAATTAATGAACCAAGAAGGGATTGCACCAAATTCGGGTTTCAAAAGAAAATCATTGAGAATGAATGTTGAAAGTAAAGTGCGTAGCTACCTCAAAATCGGAACGAACCTTTCGGTTTCGGGAACAGCCGAAAAACTTTCAATCAACGAAGATAACATTATCAGCACTGCCATTCGTCAGTCGCCCAATGCACCCGTTTATAATCCAGATGGTACTTTTGGTGGCCCACAAGATGTTGTGCCTGGGCGTTATTCGGCACAAATCACCAATCCTGTGGCTTTGGCTTACACAAATACCAATGATTTCAAGCGTATTACGACTTTCGGAACAATCTACGCCGACCTTACTTTCTTGAAAGATTTTACTTTACACGGAGAATTTAACGGAAACTACGGCAACGATACAAGAGCTATTTTCCGCCCATCCTATTCGTTTGGTGCAAATGCACTTACTTTGGGAGCGGTAAACCCAATTTCTACTTCAGAAAGATACGCAGGAAATAATTATTATTGGAGTGCCAACCAACGCCTCAATTACACAAAACAATTATTCAAAAAGCACAACGTAAATGCCACAATCGGTCATGAAGCTCAGTATGGTTTTAGCGAACAACTATCAGGACGTGTAACGGGCTTTACCAACAATGCTTTATCTGAGTTGAGCCTCGGCGACCCTAAAACTTCATTAAGTGGAAGTACAAGAGATGATAATTCGCAAGAATCCTATTTTGCACGTTTGGGATATGTTTATGATGATAAATATATTTTTCAAGGAACATTCAGAGCCGATGCTTCATCGTATTTTGGTCCTAACAACCGTTGGGGTTATTTCCCATCGGCTTCGGTAGCTTGGCGAGTTTCAAAAGAGGCTTTTATGCAAACGCAAAATCTCGTAAGCGATTTGAAACTTCGATTTGAGCTCGGTACGACGGGTAATCAGTATTGGGGCAAAAACACTTACGCTCCACTCAATACTGTGGCTACGCAATCGGGACAAGGTTTTTTGGCAGGAAGATTCCCAAATCCTGACATCAAGTGGGAAAACACAAAAACTTACAATATTGGTTTTGATATGAACCTCTTGAAAGACCGTATTCAGGTGATTTTTGATGCTTACGTAAGAAGAACCTCTGATTTGATTACGGATTTACCATTACCAGCTTACGCAGGTACAGCAGGACAAGGTGGAATTGGAGCTCCAGTTGTAAACATCGGTGATATGGAAAACAGAGGAATTGGCTTTTCAATCAATACCACTCCGATAAAAGCAAAAGATGCCAACGGAATTACGTGGAGACTGGGTGGAAATATGTCGTTTGATAGAAATAAACTATTGAAACTCAACACCGACCGTGCCATTATTGACCGTTTCCCATGGTTTAGCCGAGTAATTTCTCGTTCGGTAATTGGCCAGCCACTTTTCCAATTTTATGGCTATAAAGCAGAAGGTTTAATACAAGATTACCAAGATTTGGTAAATTCAGCCTTACCTACCAACGTACACGTAGCACCAGGCGAAGCTTGGGTGGGAGATATTAAGTATGCCAATATCGACAAAACCGAATATTTTGACCCAGTTTTAGGTAAAAGTGTACAAGTAATTGACGACAAAGACCGTACATTTATCGGTAATCCTTGGCCTAAATTTACGTTTGGTATCACCAATAATCTTACTTATAAAAACTTCGATTTATCGGTTTTCATGCAAGGAGTTTATGGCAATCAAATCTTCAATCAATTAAGATTCGATAACAGTGCTTTCAGAAATTATATTCAAGGTGCATATAAAGAAGCGGCAAATTTTGCGATTCCGAGTAGTAATGTATTGAACGAGAATCTTAAATTATTAAATCCCGAAACAACCGTTCCGAGAATTGCCTACTCAAGCTATGGTAATAGTGGCCGTGCAACCGACCAATTCGTTGAAGATGGCTCGTATTTGCGTGTAAAAAACATTGCATTGACTTACAATGTACCAAAAGTATTTTTAAAGAAATACTTACCTATCAATGGATTACGTTTGTCGAGCGGTATTCAAAATGCTTTTACTTTCACCAAATACTCTGGATATGACCCAGAAGTGGGAACTTCAGCAGGCGTACCAGGCTTTGACAACGGTCGTTATCCATCATCAAGAATGTACACTTTTTCAGCGTCATTCGACCTATAATTTAAATTTATATAAATTAAATATTTATAAAAAATGAAAAAAAGTAACTTAATCAAGTACCTCTTCGCCTTCCTGAGCTTGGCAGGAATGACAAGCTGCAAGGAAGATTTTTTGGATACGCCTCCGTTGGGTAATTTAACAGCACCGAATTTCTTTAATACTGATGCCGAACTACTCGCTGGAACAGCCGCCTTATATAACAAAGTTTGGTTTGACTCAAACGGACAAGCACTTCTCGCTTTTGGCGATGGCCGTGCAGGAAATATGATAAGTCCGTATAATGGCAGTTGGTTACAATACTACCAATTTACGGTATCAAATACCAATACAGATTTGAGAAACTCGTGGAATTCGTTTTTTTCAATTGTTGCACAGGCAAACGTGCTTATTTATAATGTAAATAATTATGCGAAACCTGCCGTTTCGGAAGCAGCCAAAAGAAGAGCAATCGGCGAAGCTCGTTATATGCGTGGTGTGGCTTATTCTTATTTGGTGCAAAACTGGGGAGCAGTGCCAGTTATTACTGATAACTTGAAGCAAGGTGCTGATACAACCCTCCGCCGCAACACCGTTGAAACAGTTTGGGAATTTGCCATCAGAGACCTGCAAGCAGCCAAAGATTTACTGCCCGCCAGCACTCCCGCTGGTACTGGCCGCCTGAATGCTTATTCGGCCAAAGGGATGTTGGCCAGATTCTATCTTACTCGTTCGGGACTTGGCTCAACCAATGGTCTGAGAAATCAAGCATATTTAGATAGTGCCAAGTTCTATGCAAAAGATGTAATTTTAAATAGTGCGTATCAATTAATGCCTAATTATGCCGACTTGTTTTTGACGGCAAACAATAATAATTCTGAACAACTCTTTGGTTTGCAATGGGTAAGCAATGGCGGCTATGGTTCGGGCAATCAGTTTCAGTCGCAATTTGCGGCTAATAGCCAAATTACAGGTTTTCAAGATGGCTGGGGTGCCGGCAATGGTGCTTCCTATGATTACTTAATCAATTTAGACCCAGCCGATTCGGTTCGTAGGAAGGCAACTTTTATGCTTCCTGGCGACTATTACCCTGAAATAACCAAAGCAAAAGGCGGCTATCGAGTGCCAGTTCCAGCGGCTGATAGTTGGGAAAACTTTGCTAATTTCAAAAAATACATTGTTGGCACACCCGACGATAACGGAGGTTTAGGTCAACAGCAAAACGCACCAAACAATACATATATGCAGCGTTTAGCCGATGTTTATTTGATTTATGCCGAAGCAATTTTAGGCAATAATGCCTCAACATCAGACCCCGAAGCCCTTAAATATTATAATGCCATTCGTGAAAGAGCCATGCTTGCACCCGTAAAATCTTTCACCATTGATGACTTGCTCCACGAACGACGCTACGAGTTTGCCGTTGAAGGCGATGCTTGGTACGATTTGGTAAGGTTATATTACTACAAACCCCAAAAAGTAGTTGATATTATTGGCAAACAAATAAGAGGAAACTATGCGATTAGAATAAAAGCGGGTACAGGTACGCCAACCAAAAAGCGTGAATTTGAATTCATCATTCGTACACCTTCAACTTTCAAACTGGTTTCTACGGCATTCTATTTGCCAATTCCAGATACCGAAACGGCACAAGCTCCTAATCTGTTAAAAGAGCCTGTTCCTTATAAATTTAATTAATTATCTGATGAATTTGAGTTGAGTAAAATCGCCTCAGTTTAACAATTTAAGTAATGAAAAAAGAACAAAAAATTATATTTGAAAAATTTCTGGGCGTGTTTTCGTTGATACTGCTCACGCTAACAACCTTATTATCATCTTGCGAAAAAGATGACCCAGGCACGCCCACTTTTAGTAAAGGCACACCGACAATCAGCCGAGTGTATTTACTCGATACCATTGCTCGCTACAAAGACAGCAGCATTGTGGGTGCAGAACCATATAAACTTTTGGTAATAGATGGAAAAAACATCGGTGGTGTAAAAAAAGTATTTTTCAATGGGTATGATGCCGCTTTTAACCCAACTTACAATACCGATAATTCATTGATTATTCGCCTTCCAGGGGAAGCTCCAACGGGTGCAAATGTTGATAACAAACTTAGATTAGTTACTTTTCAAGGAGAAGCTTCTTTCGATTTCAAGATTATTGCGAAACCAACAATTTATGAAACAGATAAAATTACCTTCGGAGCTGATAGAGGCGACATTACGCTAAAAGGCAAAAACTTTGAAGACGTTTCGAGTGTAATGTTTACTGGCACAAAAACCGCAGTTACGGTTGTTTCAAGAACCAAAGACAAAATCGGTAACGAAACAATGACCTTACGTTTCCCAACAACTAACCTGAGCCAAGTAACTTTGGATATTACAAACACCAGCGGAACCATAACAACCAAATCAATGGAGTTTGTAAACGCCGATAACGCTTTGGTGGTCTTCGATGAAGATTTCTTGCAAGACTACGCCAACAATTCTTGGGGAGACCCGCTCATCATTAATTCTGAACAAGCATTCGCAGGCAAAAAATCTTTGTCGAAATCGTATGCAGGTGGCAACTGGCACTTGGCTGCCTTTAGCAACTGGTGGCCATCATTAGAATACAACGCTGACTTTAAGTATATTTCGTTCGCCATCAAAGGTGCAAGTGTACCAATTGACCTCTGGATTCAGTCGGATGCCTCGAAAATTGGTTTTGGTGAGTTTGAAGATAAAAACAAAATTACAGTTGCAGCCAATGTTTGGAATTATTATAAAATTCCGTTGGCAGATATTGATTTTTGGTCAACAGGGAAAGTATTAAAACAATTTGGCTGGAGAGTAAAAGGTCCAGACAAAACGCAAGTTTTATACTTTGATGATGTGATGTTTATCAAGAAATAACACCTAAACCTAAGAAGTATTCCAATAAAACCGAATTGGTCAACGTTTTCGTTGGCCAATTCTTTTCTACAATCAAATGAATAACTAACGTACTTCATCTCCGTTTGTTATCAATATAAAGAATCAAAGAAAGAAAACGTCAAAATTATGAAGACCTTTAGTGTAAGTACAATCTTAGGCTTAGTCAGTTTATCTTATATTTCATGCTCAAAAACCATCATTGATGTAGCTTCAGATACCCCAAAAGATAGTACAGTTGTCATTATTCCACCTGTTGAACCAAAAATTGCTTCTTCAATGGGCTTTTTCTTGGATAATTGGCAAGCAAAATCTTTTACTCCTCCCACATTCACGGAAGCAACTCCACCCAACACCGCCATTAATGTTGTTACGGTTGATGCTTCTGATATTATCACCAAAATTCCGAGCAACATATTTGGCCACAATGCCAATACTTGGATGGGAACGCTCGTCGGAACGCCCAGCTTGGTTACTGATGTAAAAAACCTCAAACCAAACGTCATTCGTTGGCCAGCAGGCAGCGGCAGCAATGGCTATTTTTGGAATGCCTCGCCCACTCAAGACCCAAATAATACCAATCGACAAACGCCTTCGGCCGATTTTATGAAAACTTGGGGTATTCCTGACAAGTACATTGACAAAGATGGCAAGGCAATTGATGCGTGGTTTGGTTATGGTAAAACCAACGATAATTGGCGTGCTTCGCTTGATAATTATTATGATTTTTTGACCCAGACCAATAGCAAAGGTAGTATTTGCGTGAATTATAGTTTTGCTCGTTACGGAACAAGTAAAAACCCAGTAGCAATGGCAGCAAAATTAGCCGCCGATTGGGTAAGATATGACAAAGGTCGCACCGAATACTGGGAAGTTGGCAACGAAAACTACGCCGATTGGGAAGCAGGATATAGAATTGATGTAAGCAAAAACCAAGACGGACAACCCGAATTTTTGACAGGAAAACTTTATGCTCAACATTTCAAAGTTTTTGCCGATTCGATGCGTAAAGCAGCAGCCGAAATCGGTGTGAAAATCAAAATTGGTGCTGTTTTTCAAGAATCACCGACCCAAGATTGGCAAAATAATACCACAAAAACTTGGAATGCAACTTTAGTTCCTGAAC
Source organism: Emticicia sp. MM (assembly GCF_001649495.1). Lineage (NCBI taxonomy): Bacteria > Pseudomonadati > Bacteroidota > Cytophagia > Cytophagales > Leadbetterellaceae > Emticicia > Emticicia sp. MM. The sequence continues at coordinate 22,533 of NZ_LXHX01000113.1, forward strand.
TAAACAACAAAGCAGATTTCTATATTGTACATCATTATATTACGCCCTATGGCGAGAACTCAAATGCCGCAACGATTCTGAATGCCGCTCTTGCCCACCCCGAAAAAATGATGAAGTTTGTAACGAATGAAATTGCCATTAATGGTGGAGAAATGAAACCCATTGCATTTACCGAATGGAATATGTGGGCCAGAGACCAAAAACAGCAAGTTTCAAACACAAGTGGTGTTTATGCAATAATCGTACAAGCCGAATCTATTAAAAACAAATATGGTTTGGCTGCTCGTTGGGACTTACTGAACGGCTGGGAAAACGGCAACGACCACGGGCTTTTTAGCGATGGCGGTAGCAGCGACGACCCACGCATGAATCCTCGTCCATCATTTTACCACATGTACTATTTTCAGAAAAACATTGGTGATAGGCTCGTTTCATCGAATGTTACTGGCACGGCAAATAATCTCATTACGACAGCCATCAAAGCCTACGCTTCAACTTATAGTTCGGGAGAAATCAACGTCACGCTGCTCAATACTTCATCAATTGCACAAAATGTTGAGCTAAAAACCAAGAATTTCAATACTGGAAATCGTTTTTATTGGTATAGTCTCGAAGGAAGCAATGACAATGGTGAATTTTCGAGAAAAGTGATTGTTAATGGTTTTGGCCCGAAAGGTGTAGCGGGCGGCCCAGCCGATTACGCAAGTCTGAAAGCATTTTCGGCCTTGACCAGCAAAGGAATCAAAGTTGTTGTTCCTGCTTATGGAAGTGTTTGTTTGGTGGTAGAAAAGAGATAAAAAAAGCCGTAGGTTTTTCAGAAAACCTACGGCTTTTTTTATTTTTTACAACTTCATCAAACTAATCGCACAACCGCCACCTTTGGCAAGTATTAGATTCAGAACGTCCTTTTTCGTAACTATCTTCTTCTCAATATTATAAGCATCTGGCTTTGTTTTCCAATCGGCATCAACGGCGTCTTGATAAATTGTTGCTTCGTATCGAGCATTTTCTTCTAAGAAATCAAGCTTTAGAGTGGTTTTTCGAGCGTTTTCATCGGTTATTGCTCCGAGAAACCAATTTTCTTTGCCTTTTTGCTTACGAGCAATTGTGATATAGTCGGCTGGTTCTGCTTCTAAAACTTTTGTGTCATCCCAATCGACAGGCACATCCTTTATGAACTGAAACGCATCTAAATGTTTATCAAAATTCTCAGGAAAATCGCCCGCCATTTGTAGCGGACTGTACATCGTTACGTACAAAGCCAATTGTTTTGCCAAAGTAGTTTTCACACGAGTTGTGCGGCTGGCATCATATTGATTGAGCTGAAAATGTAAGAAACCTGGCGTGTAATCCATCGGTCCACCCATTAATCTTGTGAAAGGTAAAATTGTTTCGTGTTCGGGAACAAGTCCAAGATTTGGGGCATTATTAAACTCATTTCCTCGAGCCGCTTCATTGGCCAACCAGTTCGGGTAAGTACGATGCAAACCCGTTGGATGCACGGGTTCGTGAGCCTCGACCATGATTTTATATTCAGCAGCTTTTTCGGCCACTCTTTGGTAATGATTCACCATCCATTGGCTATCGTGATGTTCGCCACGAGGAATGATTCGCCCGACATAGCCCGTTTTTACGGTGTTCATGTTATGGTCTTTCATAAACTGATAAGCCTTATCGAAATGACGCTCATAGTTTGTAGCCGAGCCCGACGTTTCGTGGTGCATGATTATTCTCACACCTTTGGCTTTGGCATAAGCTGTCAATTCTTCGATATTATAATCGCTGTAAGGCGTTACAAAATCGAACACATTTTCTTTCCAATTACCAAACCAATCTTCCCAGCCTTCGTTCCAGCCTTCTACCAAAACGCCATCGAAACCATGTTTAGCGGCATAATCAATGTATTTTTTTACATTTTCAGTATTTGCTCCGTGCTTATTGCCTTGCAGAAACCAATTAGATTTTCCAACGTGCATTTCCCACCACATCCCAATAAATTTTTGAGGTTTTATCCACGAAGCATCGGTTATTTTTGATGGCTCATTGAGGTTTAAAATCGTTTTTGAAGAAAGTATTTCGGTAGCTTTATCGCTCACAATAATTGTTCTCCACGGTGTTTGAAACGGTGCTTGCAAATACGCTTTATTACCTACGGCATCAGGCACTAAATGTGAGGTGAAAGTAAACGTTGCTTTATCAAGCGTAATATTCATAGCAGGGTAATTCAACAAAGCCGCTTCGTGAATATTAATATAAACACCATCGGCGGTTTTCATCATCAAAGGTGTTTGAACTGTGTTAGTTCCAATCACTGATTGCAAGGCAATATCAGTCTCTTTTTTTGCTGCTTTTAGGGCATCAATTTCGCTTAGTTTGGTGGTATTATATAGATATTCGTTGGTATCATAATCGCCAGGAATCCAAAAGGTTTTATGATTTCCGGCCAGATTAAATTGAGTTAATTCATCTTTAACAATAAAATGTTTGATGGCTGACTCTTGTAGAAAATCATAGCGAAAACCTACGCCATCATCAAAAACTCGAAAGATAATATTTAATAAATTCTCAGCTTTTGACTTGTCTTTTAGTTTGACTATCAACTGTTTGTAATTATTTCTAATGCTACTCACTTCGCCCCAAACTGGCTTCCAAGTTTCATCAACACTGCTCGAATCTACGCCTACAATCTGAAATTTATTCAACATAATTTCGGGGCGTTTCAAAGCAAAACCAAGCGTTGAAGGTTCAATGATTGGCTTGTTTTTATAAGAAATTTGATAAGACAAATTACCGTTTTCGGCCGAAATGACTTTCAACGTAATTTGCTTATTTGGTGAAGAAATTGTGGCATTTTTCTGAGCAAAAAGTGTCATGCAGAGGCACGAAAGCACAAGTGTGAGTTTAAGGTTTTTCATAAGTGTTATAGGTTAAAGTATGAACAAACTAAAAGCAAATTATGGAATTATCCAATCTATTTGATATAAAAAAAGTAGAGACGTTGCCGCAATGGAATTGCAATGCAACGTCTCTACGGGGCGAATAAAATCATTACACTCAAACCAACTCCCCTTTCAAATGCTTTGGCGTAAGCCAATCGGGTTTAGTGGTTTTTATTTCTGCTTTCAAATCATTCAAAATTGTATAAAGCCCAAAATACGTACGGTTTACATACAAACCATGTTGCGAACCACGAGCTGCTTTTGAGTCTTTCAATTCGGGTAATTTCGATACATATTCAAAGAAATTATAAATTTCATCAACGTAGCCCTCTTGTCCAAAATCGAAGGTATTTGAGTTGAACGGACGGCCAAGCAATTCAATCATTTTCTTGAACAAATCCGAAAAAAACACTCGTTTTTGTGGAGAATCTTCTTCAACGATAAACTCCAGTGTCCAAAAAATTCGTTGAATTTCGGCTTCATCTTCGAGCGTATCTGGGTTTATTAAGGCAAAATAATTGTCATAATAATCTTCAGGAATCACTTTTACGCAGCCAAAATCTATCACGCCTAAACGCCCATCAGGTGTCATCAAGAAATTGCCAGGGTGTGGGTCAGCATGCACTTGGCGAAGTGTGTGCATTTGATAATCATAAAAATCCCAGAGGGCTTGTCCGATTCTATTTCGTACTTCTTGCGAAGGATTTGTATCCAAAAATTCTTTTAAGTGCATTCCCTCAATCCAATCCATCGTCAAGATTCTTTTCGATGAATATTCTGAATAATATTTCGGAAAAAACAAATCTGGAATATGGCTACACGCATTCGTTATTTCGACCGAACGTTGTAATTCTAAATCATAATTCGATTCTTCGAGTAGCTTTTCTTCAACTTCCTTGAAATAACGGTCGATTTCGGCATCATTCAGATTCAATAATTGCACGGCTAACGGACGGGCCATTTTCAAATCCGAACTAATACTATCGGCAATGCCTGGGTATTGAATCTTTACGGCCAATTTTTTGCCGTTTTTCTCAGCCTTATGTACTTGCCCGATTGAAGCAGCATTTTCGGCTTTCAAATCAAACTTATCGAAAATTTCAGAAGGCGATTTATCAAAATACTTCTTGAAAGTCTTGATAACCAAGGGTGCCGACAATGGCGGAGCCGAGTATTGCGACATTGCAAATTTATCGGTATAAGCACGTGGCAATAGATTTTTGTCCATGCTCATCATCTGAGCCACTTTCAAGGCACTACCTTTCAAATTGCTGAGTGTATCATAAACATCAGCGGCATTTTCTTGGTGAAGTTGCTCTTTTGTAAGCGACGGGTCAAAGATTTTTTTGCTGTAATGCTTGATATAATTACCGCCAACTTTTACACCTGCTTTGGCAAATTGCGTAGCACGAGCAACTTTCGATGTGGGGATACTTTCTTGTGAATTCATATGTTTTGTAAAACAAGTCTCCCGACTTGTTCCTTATTTTATGAACAAGTTGGAAACTTGTTCTACTTTCTATTCTGAAAAATAAACTTTCCTAAATCAAATAACGAATCGAGTGGCGAACGACCCAATAAATCGAAAGCAGTATTGACGGTTTTCTCAATCATTGTATCGGTCTTCTCAAAGGCCTTGCTTGTATCGTTTATCCAAAAATCAAGGATAAATAGCGTCTTTGCCCAAAATAAGTCTGGATAACGCTGCATTAGTTGTGGAATCGGGCGTTGTTCAACTTCACGAGTTTCACGGGCCTCCATCAAAAGCTCGTTTACGTAATCATAAAACGAAGCCTTGAAATCAACTAATTGAACATTGCGTTTGGTATAAATTGGCTTCTGAAAACCTTCGTAAGATTTTAGAATATAACTACGATTTTTCTTCAAAGTCTCAATCCAAGTGTAAAGAAAAGCCAGTAATTTCTCACGAACTGAGTAATTTTGATACACTTCTTCACGCTCAGCAGCTGCACGGGCTTCAATGAAAAGAGCCTTCCAAATTTCACTTTCTATCTGTGGAAACGCAGAATACTCATCATAAAAAGCTTCTTCTTTTATCTTCAGCTTCTTGCAAAAAGCATATACTGACTCGGGCTGCTTACCATTTTCGAGTACGTATTCTGTGTATGCTTGTCTTATTTTCTCTTGTGTCATAATATGTAGCACAGGTTTCCAACCTGTCAGTTATTGCGGTAAAGTTTTGGCTCAGATGCTAACGAGACAAGTTAGAAACTTGTCTTACAATCTAAAATATTTTCGACATCAAAACCGATGTTGTATTATATACTTTCAACAAAGTGTTTGGGATATTTGTTTCGGTAATGCCAAGCATTTTGGCATATTTTTCACCGAGAAGCATTCGAGACTGCGATTGCAGTAAATTGGCAGTAATTTCGCTCGGAGCAAATGAACGAACCACATTCATCAACGAAGCCGTAAGTTGCTGACCTTCAAGCGACTCCTTAAATTGTCGTTCGGCAATTAGCTTATCTATTTTTACAGCTTCTAAATAACTCTCAGGCATGATTTCTTTCTTTACTCCCAACAAAAAACCAATCACATTCCAAGTATTGATATAAGCATCTTCGTAAGATTTATCAACAGAATAACCCAGCTTCTCCATTCCACGCAACACCACGAGCGAAAAAGCAAGATTTGTACCCAACATATCTTCTTGGTTTATCGGGTATCCCCAAGCCATATCCCATTGTTTGCTATGAAGTGTAAAATACCTAATAGTTGCATGCAAAAGTCTGACTTTCAAGCAAATTATAAATATTCGTTCGCTTTGCCAATTATCATAATTCATTACGGCTTTCAGAAAATTTCCTGTTTCGGTCAAACGTTTATAAGTGTCATTTTTGATTCGCTCCGACATATACAAAACCTTTGCCCCATCCGCACCCAAATAACAATATGGCAACGAATAAAGCCCCAGAATCAGACCAATATTTTGTTGATTTTCTCGGTAAAAATCGGTTGCTCGAATGAGTTTTTTTTTATCGTAGAAATTTGGTAATGAAGCATTTGCAGACAAAAATGCTTGAAGAATCGGAAATTGATTTTCAAGACTAAGATTCTGATAATCAGAGAGAAATGGCATTAGTTGACGCAAAGAAGCAATTCCGTATTGCTCAATAATTTGGTCGATAATTCCATCAGCTTCTTTATCGCCCAAAGTTCTATATTTACTCAACTCTTCTTTACTAATCATAAAATTTTCGTCTATGATTAATTAACGGTTTGGTTATCCAAAGTGTTCGATTTCGTTGGAAATAACTTCAGGTCTGTTAAAGATGATATAAAAAATAGATGCCCTAAAAGTAATGCTAAACGAGTAAGAATTTCAATAAACCACCGAGAGTCTGAAATAAGAATTTTCCCAAAAATCATTGCTAAGATTACCAGTGCATAGCCCAAATACATTTGTCGGAACAGGGATAAGTCTCTGACTTGTAGCGAAATCAAGAATAAAATCATTCCTGACTGAATAGCGAGCAAATAAAAATATAGGTTTTCATTTCCAACAACCAACAGACAAATCGTAATAGAAATAATAAGATAAGTGAATATCCACCGAAATAACTTCAACGAAAATCGAAGTTTATTTTTAGGATTTTGCAGAATAATGATGAAACATAAATTTTTGAGTAGTAAAAGAACGATTAATGTATTTGCATGTACTAAGCCAGTAGAATAAAATATATATTCGGTTATTGAGGTGAGCAATAAACTACCAAAAATCAATGAAGATTCTAAAAACGATAGTTTTGGATGATAAACAAAAATAAATAAAACCAACATTTGCACAGGTCTGAACCAAAGACTTACCTCAAATCCAGTTTTAGTGCAGTCGTATAAATCATAGATGAATAACAAAAGATAGACAAAGAGTATTTGTTTTTGAAATTTAGACATTCCTTCCTTACGTTTTTCTCAAATTAAGATATGATAAATAAGAAAGTTTAAATTTAACGTCGCTTAACCCTGCGATAAATAATAAATGACCAAGCACTATCGAAAATCGGCTGATTGCTTCAATAAACCAACGAGAATCAGATAACAGAATTTTTCCAAATATCAACGAAAAAATCATTAAACAATATCCCAAGTATTTCTGTCTGAAAATATCAGTATCACTTTTCTTTAATGAAATTAATAATAAAACAATAGCAACCTGAACTGACAAAATATAAGCCAAGATATTACTCTTCCCTCCAACAAGTGTACAAATTATTATAAAGATAAGGGTATAATTAAATGTCCATCGCATGAGTTTTTTGCTTAATTTAAGTTTGCCTATATCTCCATAGAGTAAATACAGAAAGAAGCCATGCTTGATAAGTAGAAGTAAAATAAGTTTTGATTCAATGGCAGCTCCGTATTTATAAAATAAATAATCTAAGACAGCCGCAATCAATAATGAAAAACTAATAACAATAGCACGCTTAACGTTTAACTTCAGTTGATTTACCCAAAGTAGTAAAACAATCATCTGAATTGGCCGTAACCATATACTAATTTCTTGTCCTGGTATTGTACAATTGATTAAGTCAATAATGGCAAGCAATATATAAGCAAGCATTAATGCTTTTTTCATAGTTAGTGTTTAGTAAGTCATTTGGGATATGCCATCATAAAATTAAGGAATAATCATCGAAATAATTAAATTTAAAACAGTTTTTATTTTTTTTACGGAGTCTATTTATTGGCAAGTTTATTGCACGATTTTTGCTTTAACAATAAATTGATGATTGAATAGGTTATAAATATATCTCAAAAATATTCAATCTCGCACCAACTAATGTTTAAAAATAGCCTTATACTGAGCTTTATACTAAGCCTTTTTGTCTTAATTGCCTGTAACGACAAAGAAATCACTCTTTTGAAAGAAACGGCAATACCTATCGTACAAAAAAAATGTTACTTAAAAGATGCAGACCAAGGGCATGGTGTAATTTATAATTTAGGTTATAATGCCAATAATCAATTAATAACTTTTGATGGTTTTCCTGACTTTAATCAAATTAATTACCAAAATAACCTTCCTACAAAAGTTTCCAGCTCATTTGATACTTCATATTATATCACCTATGAATATGATGCAAGAGGGAATTTAACTCTAATCAACTTCTTAGGAAAAGACAGCCGAGAACGACCTTTCGAGTTTAAAAGTAAAGTATATACCAATACAAAGAAGCAAATCGAAAGAGTGGATTTGACAATGCCAGTTTTTGATGAAGCGATCATCACGAAGTTTGAATATGATGCCAATAACAATATCAAAAAAATATATTTGGTAGAAAATGGTAAAGATAAACTTTTGCTCGAAAACTTAAACTTTGACAATAAAAAATCGCCTTACATCAATACACCACTTAGCAACCTTATGATGTATTTCACGATATTTTCGGCAACGATTGGCGGCGAAAATACCACCTACTTTCAAAATCAGAACAATCCTACTTCGACTAAAATATACAACGATAGCGGAGATATGACCTATACATATAAATACGAATATACCAATGAAGGCTATGTTTCTAAGGCAATAGTAAACAAAAAACAAAATGGTAAAGAAGCGAGCCATCAAGAAAACTACACCTATACTTGCAAATAAATATCAAAACATAAAGCATTAATAATCAAATCATTACCAATAAACTGGGAAATTTATATTTTTTTACGCCATAGAATCCACTAAAATTCCGTACCTTTGTATCCCGTAATCAAAGACAACAAACCTCATGTCAGTACACGGACAAAGCGGATTGCCGCCCACACGTAACCCCAAGTATATTTTCGTAACGGGTGGCGTAACATCTTCACTCGGCAAAGGCATTATCGCCTCTTCTCTCGCCAAACTTCTGCAAGCCAGAGGACTATCAGTAACCATTCAGAAATTTGACCCGTATATCAATGTTGACCCTGGGACACTCAATCCGTACGAACACGGCGAATGCTATGTAACCGACGATGGAGCAGAAACTGACCTCGATTTAGGTCACTACGAACGTTTCTTGAATGTACCAACTTCACAGGCTAATAACGTTACAACTGGACGTATTTATTACAATGTGATTACAAACGAACGTCGTGGAAATTATCTCGGAAAAACCGTGCAGGTTATTCCGCACATTACTGACGAAATCAAGCGTAATATTTTACAATTGGGCGAAACTGGCGAATATGACATCGTTATCACCGAACTCGGTGGTTGCGTTGGTGATATTGAATCATTGCCGTTTGTAGAAGCGGTGCGTCAGCTAAAATGGGATTTAGGCTCAGATAATCTACTCACCATTCACCTGACGCTTGTGCCTTATTTGAGTTCGGCTGGTGAATTAAAAACTAAACCTACGCAACACTCAGTTAAGATGTTGCAAGAGTCAGGCGTTCAGCCCGATATTATTGTTTGTCGCACTGAGCATCCTCTTCCAGTTGATATTCGTCGAAAAATTGCACTTTTCTGTAATGTTGAACAAAGTTCGGTTATCGAAGCAATGGATGCCGAAACAATATATGATGTACCAATTTTGATGCAGAAAGAACGCCTCGACCAACGTGTATTATATATGCTTGATATTTATAACGACCAAGATGCCGACATGGAAGCATGGAAAGGATTTTTGGATAGATATAAAAATCCTGTTGAGCACGTGAAAATTGGTTTAGTAGGAAAATATGTTGAACTGAAAGATGCTTACAAATCTATCATAGAAGCATTCATTCATGCAGGAGCAGCCAATAAATGCAAAGTAACCATCGAATGGATTCACTCTGAAAGCCTACAAATAGATAATAGTGCCGAGAAGTTTAAAGGACTTGATGGTGTTTTGGTTGCCCCAGGTTTTGGAGAGCGTGGTATTGAAGGGAAAATTGCGGCAGTAAGATATGTACGTGAAAACAACATTCCATTCTTTGGAATTTGTTTGGGAATGCAAATGGCTTGTATTGAATTTGCCAGAAACGTAATCGGTTTGGCGGAAGCACATTCAACAGAAATGTACCCAGAAACGCAATTCCCAGTCATTGATTTGATGGAAGAACAAAAAACTGTAACCGATAAAGGCGGCACGATGCGTTTGGGAGCGTATGCTTGTAAGACTAAAGATAAAACACTGGCTCGTAAGATTTACGGTAAAGCCAACATCAGTGAGCGTCACCGCCACCGTTGGGAGTTTAATAATAAATATTTGAAAGATTACGAAGCGGCAGGAATGGTAATTTCAGGCGTAAACCCTGACAGCGGTTTGGTCGAAATCGTCGAATTACCCAATCACCCATATTTTATTGGTGTACAGTTTCACCCTGAATTGAAAAGTACAGTAATGACCCCTCACCCACTTTTCGTAAACTTCGTGAAAGCAGCCATTGATTTTTCTAAAACAAAGAAATAATATTCCTTTTAACCGTACCACACTGTGCGTGGCAAGGCCAGTAACAAAGCCTTTTTGCAAAATAATAAAACCTTAATTTTCAGAAAAGCACGGAATATCAAACTATAGCCCCATAACTTTATTGATTTAATTGAAGTTATGGGGCAATTTTGTGATTAACGGTCTAAGTGTCAGATACTTGATTAGGATTTATAACTAATCTTTGCGAATTTTGTAGTACAATACGGCATCTCTCAATGAATGCCTTTATATTTTTTACGTATTTTTAAACTTTAATGGAAAAATTAGTAGATAGAAATCAGCTTATCGGAATCGTGTTGTTGATGTGTATGTGGGCAGGTTATATGTATTTTATGCCTCAAACTCCACCCGAAGAGCCTGCAAAAGTTGCCCCTAAAACGGAAGCCAAAACAATTGCTACACCCAATGTATTGCAAGATACAACAGCCCTAAAAGCTACTTTTGGCGATTTCGCCAGTGCAGCTACAGGTTCAGCCCAAGATATAGTTATCGAAAACCAAGATGCAAAATTCACTTTCAATACACTTGGTGGGTCAATCAAAGAAGCGGTTCTGAAAAACTATTCAACGTACTCAGACTTTCAGAAAGGTTCAAAAAATCCATTGGTTTTGCTCGACTCTAAAAGTTCGACAATGAGCTTGGAAGTACAAACCAACAAAGGTAAAATCGACTTAAAGAAACTTTATTTTACATCTGAAAATAAAGCAACTGTTTTGAAAGAAGGAGATTCGACTAAAGTGATTTTCAAACTAAATTTAGGTCAAAATCAATACATCGAACAAGTTTATACCATCAAAGGCCAAGGCTATACGATTGATTATGACATTAATTTTGTGGGTGTTGATGCCCTCGTTCAGAATCAACCAGTGCGTTTTTTCTGGCAAGATAACTTACAGGTTTTAGAACATGACATTGAGGAAAACCGTAAATCAGCTCAAATCAATTTTTGGAATGCCAAAGAAGATGATTTTGATGATTTAGGAGCAAATGCTTCGGGTAATGCCGACCTAACGGCCGAAGACCCAATCAAATGGTACTCGTTCAAACAGAAATATTTTGTATCGGGTTTTGTAGCTAAAAACCAACCATTAACTGGAGCAAAACTCAAGCTTGTTACACCAGAAAACAATCAAAATATTGTAAAAACTGTTGAAGTTGATGCAAACTTGGCGATTTCGGACTTGAAAACTGGCAAAGGAAATTTCCGTTTTTATTTCGGACCAAACGATTATGATATAGTAAAAACAGTAGCTGATGGTTTTCACCGCAACGTTTACTTAGGTTATGACTTCGTGAAACCAATTAACCGCTATGTGTTTGTGCCGCTTTTTAAATTGGCAGAATCGTTTATGAGCAACTACGGTCTTTTAATTATCGTTGTTGTGATTGTGCTAAAAACTTTGCTTACGCCACTCATTTATAAATCGTATATTAGTTCGGCTAAAATGCGTGTAATGGCCCCAGAACTCGCCGAATTGAAAGAAAAAGTAGGTGATGACCAAGTAAAAATGCAACAAGAGCAAATGAAACTCTACCAACAAGTGGGCGTAAATCCGCTGAGTGGTTGTGTACCGATGCTATTGCAGATGCCTATTTTGATGTCGGTGTTCTTCTTGTTTCCAAACATGATCATGTTCCGTCAAAAAAACTTCTTGTGGGCCAATGACCTCTCAACTTATGATTATCCAATCAGTTGGGCAACAAGCTTGCCAGTTGTAGGCAATCACATTAGTTTGTTTGTAGTTTTGATGACACTTTCAAGTTTGGCGTTTACGTACTATAACAATCAAATTACGCCAGACCAGCCAGGGCCAATCGACATGAAGAAAATGAGTTATGTTTTCCCGATTGTGTTCTTTTTTGTTTTGAATAGTTTCCCAGCAGCATTGAGTTTCTATTATTTAGTTTCAAACGTTGTAACGATTGCTCAACAACAAATTGTGCGTCGTTTCGTTGATGAAGATAAAATTCGTAAAATCTTAGATGAAAATAAGGCTAAGTTCAAAGCGAATCCGCAAGCTGCTAAAAAAGGTAAGTTTGCACAATTCATGGAAAATCAAGTAAAATTGGCTGAGGAGAATCGTAAGTTACAAAACGACGAAAAGAAAAAGAAAAAATAAACCCTTTGATGGTGAATGTTTGATGTTAAATGGTAAATATTTGGTATATGTAAAAAAAAAATGGTTATATAGCAAAAGCTATCTACAACTATATAATTATTGAATTTTACATCCAACATCAAACATTCAACATCAAACACCATCAAAAACTCAACTAAACCTCTAACCTATGAAAAGGTGCCAAAGTCTTTTCATCCTTTTGCTGATAACGCACGCATTAGTGGCTCAACAAGCTACTCTTTCAGAAAGGGAATATGCCCTAAAATACAAAAAAGCCGTGCAGCTATACGCTGGCCAACAGTATTTTGAAGCCCAAAGCGAACTCACCCCGCTCACCAATCGAAAATACACCAATTCGATGGTGCCCTATGCCCATTTTTATCACGCACTGTGTTCATTCAAGCAAAATAAATTTTTCGAGACACGCATAGTTTTACGTCAACTTTTTGAGCGTTTTCCCGATTGGGACAAAATCGACGAAGCGTATTATCTCTATGCAAACGCCGCTCTATCAGATAATTATGTCGATGAAGGTATGCAATACCTTAACCGTATTTCGGGAACAATTCTGAAAAAAGACATTGAAAATATGCTTTACTACCATTTCAGTAAAGTAAACGACCGTACACAACTAAAACAATTGAATCAAAAATTTCCGAATAATGCGGTTATTGCCCAATTACTCGTTGATAATATTCAAAAAAGTAGAAATGTAAGTAAGGAAGATTTAGAGATTTCTGACCGACTGACGAATCGTTTTAATTTAAGTGAAAATCCTGCAATAACAAAAAAAACAAATCCAAGAAGAGATAATAAAGGTGTAGTAAACATTGCCATTTTGCTTCCTTTTAGACTCAATGATTTTGAAGCCAGTAAATCAAATCGCTCTAATCAATACATTTATGATTTGTATGCAGGTATGAAATTGGCAAAAAACAAACTCGAAACGGAGCAAATCAATGTTAATTTATTGACGTTTGATATTGACCGTGATGCAAGTTTGATTTCCGCTTTGGTAGATGACAATCAGTTTTCACAAGTTGATTTATTGATTGGGCCGCTTTACCCTGAAGCCAATAAGATTGCCAATACTTTCGCTAAATCGAACGATATTGTCCAAGTTCATCCTCTTTCAAATAATCGTCAGTTGGTAGCCAACGACAAGAACACTTTTTTGGCAGCACCATCATTTGAAACACAGTCGGTAAAGGCTTTGGAATATATGAAAACCCAAACAATCGGCCGAAGTGTAGCCATTTATTATGGAAATACTCGGAAAGATTCAACCTTTGCCTATGCGTATCGTGACGAAGCCTTGAAAGCAGGAGTTGAAGTAATTACAATAAGAAAATTCACAAATGCCGAAGATATTGATACTCGCCGCCGCCCAAGCCATATATTTATTTCGGGAAGCGAAGAGACTTTTGGTGGAAAAGTAATCAATGCTTTAGATAAAAAGAAAATTACTTCACCAATCATAGCGGCTTCATCGGCATTTGATTTTGAAGGCTCTTCACTCAATGTTTTCAACCGAGAACTTTCACTGATTCAGTTAGATTATATCAATCGAGATAAAGATGAAGTTAAAAATTTCCGTAGTACATTTTTCAATGAGCAAAATATTTCCCCTTCCTATTATAGTTATTGGGGATATGATATGTTGCTTTTTTACGCAAGAATGCTCAATAATGGCAAAAACCAACTTCGCACGGTCTTAAATGCGATTGAATATACACAAGGCTATACTTTGGATGGTTTTGATTATACCAACGGCTCAAACGAAAATCAAATTGTGCCAATTATCAAATATCAAGATGGGAAGTTTATTGAAGTAATGAGGTAGTTTATTGGTGACTTATTACTGGGGAACTGCTTATTATATAATAAAAATGGTGGTCAAGAAACTTTTCTGACCACCATTTTTATTATCAATATATTTCAAAAAATTACTCAAATAATTTATCGTATTGGTTTCCCGAAGATTTACTCGAAGAAACATTACTTCCGGCAATCAAGGCTTTTTTGTCATCGCCCAAAAGCAACGACACACCTTCTTTTTCCCATTTCTCCAACATATTTAAGCCTTCTTCTTCAAATACACCATTTTGCAGGTCAATCGAATCCATGAAGTTTGAAGATACTTCCATGAAACGTTGCATTTCGCCTACTTTTTGGCTCACATCGTCAGTGATTGATTCCATGGCCATATCAAACATTTGACGTTGATCTTTATCGCCGTTCATGATATTCATCGCCGAACGCATCGCTGAGTGACTCGCACGAATCGCTTTACGTTCTTGCTCTTTCACAACCACTTGATCTTTAATATCTTCGAGCATGATTTCTGAATTTTCGTACATTTTACCCAAAACACGGTAAAGAATTTCCATTTTTTTGTACAAATCATCGAGTTTCATATTCGATTCTTGCAAACGGCCAGCTTTACGGGCTTTCAATACCATCATGGCTTGCTTATCGGTTTCTTTGGCTTTACTTGCCAAAGTAAGGTCATTCTGAATCTGTTTTTTGTTATTTTCGATAATAGTTTTCAGATTTATCATCTGTCCTTTTAGCTTAGAAATTTGCTGATTCATCTTGCCCAAATTACCTTGAAGCTCATCAATATAAGTTTTCAAGATTCCGATTGGATCGAGTTGAATGAACAAACCTGTAACCCAACGCATGATACTTTTATAGATGTAAAAAATCAAATTTCGCATTTTGGGGTCGAGAATCATGTAGATTACTGCCGCCAAAACAATCAGCAAACCTGCCAAATAAAGTGTATTTGATGCCAAAGTTATCAGAAATGGCAATGCTTGGTATAGTAAATATCCTCCACCCAATAATGCACCTGCGGCAAAAAGCATCCCAGTAGTGCCTTCTGGGCGATTCCAAAATGATTTAGGTTTTGATTCTTGTAATTCCATTGTTGAAGCACCCCCAGCCCCTAAAGGGGAGTTTTGTTTATTTTATGATTGATAACCATTGAGAGAGGGGCAAACCTCCTACTGGTTTAGGTAATTTTGAATTTGTTATAATAGTTGTTTTGGTTTCATATTGTTACAAATTGTTTTAAATAGTTTAGTACAACAATTATGCAACATCTGAAACAAAATCCAACCTTACTTTTACTTCAGATACTTTTTCATATTCTCAACATCTTGCCCAATTTGGCCAATTAAATCACTGTATGTTGCATGAAAATCGCTCAAGGTTGTTTCAATTTTCACAACTGCTTCCGAAATCTCGGCTTTCATTTTACCCATATCTTCTTGGTGAGCCGCAATTTCTTGTGTGAGTTTAGCGATTTGCTCACCTTTGGCTTTAATGGTAGCATCAAGGTCGGCAATGGCTTTTTCTTTACTTCCAATTTGCTTTTGGCGTTGAGCATTAACCGATTCTTGAAACTTCGAATCTTCGGTCTTCAATACATTCAAATAAAACTGTGCCGAATCATTCAAAGCCTGACTCGAAACCCCCATCGCTTGTGCCGCTGCATAAGCCGAACTGTATCGGGTAGCTTCATCCATTGGCATTTTAGCAAGGGTTTGCAAAGATTTTTTGTACTCTAAATAATCAAACCCAGGCTGATTATTTGTTTCCATTGCTCCAAACAGAATCTCATAAAACTTATCCGAAACTTTGCCCGTTGGCGTTACTACCTCAGCTTTTGGAGTTGTTACTACGGGTTTGGTCGTGGCCTCAGTTTTTGCAGGAGTAGCTTCGGCAGTTTGCCCTTCGGCAGGGCTCTGAACAATAAAAATACCTTTCAGTTTTGATAAAAAATCGCTCATTGTTTTTCTTGCTTTATGCTTTAGGCAGTATGCTTTAAGCATTTTTGAATCATTATTTTATGTTAGCTTACAGCCTAAAGCCTATTGTCTAAAGCAGTAATGCGATACAAACTTTTGGGTATTTCGAGGATTCTACAACTCATTTCATACAATCCAAGCAAAAGGTGTGTCGAATGGCTAAATTTAGTGATGATATTTTGAATATAAATTATTCTCACAAAATATTTATATGAAATCAGCACGAAAGTCTTAAATTTGTAAGACCCATACTTGTATAGACATCTATGAAAAGTTCAAAAATATTTCTACTTAGTGCTTCCATTGCGGCTCTCGTTGGCTCAATGGCTTTTAGCTTCAATCCATTTAAAGATGAAGTTGATTTCAATACTGAAGTAAAGCCGATTTTAAATAAACACTGCGTTGCGTGTCATGGTGGTGTAAAAAAAGCCGCTAATCTCAGTTTTTTATTTTCGCACGAAGCTATTAATACTAAAGGAAAATCGGGAAAAATTGCGATTGTGGCAGGCGATGCAGAGCATTCAGAATTCTATAAACGCCTCATTACGAATGATTTAGATGAGCGAATGCCTAAAAACGAAGAGCCGCTCAAAAAAGAAGAAATAGAGATATTAAAAAAATGGATTGATGGCGGAGCAAAATGGGGCGAACATTGGGCCTATCAGCAACCCGAAAAGCCAAGTGTTCCATCGGTTGGCGGATTTTTTGCTCGAATCGGACTATTTAAAGATGACGAAACCCGTTTTGCTAAAAACGAAATCGACCATTTTGTGCTGGACAAACTAAAAAAAGAAGGACTTTCGCACTCGCCCGAAGCTGAAAAAGGCACTTTGCTACGTAGAGTGTATTTGGATTTAACTGGCCTCCCTCCTACCGAGCAGCAATTACAAGATTTCTTAAAAGATGAATCGGATGATGCCTACGAAAAAGTTGTAAATAAACTTCTGGCTTCACCAGCGTATGGCGAACGTTGGGCGGCTATGTGGCTCGACTTGGCTCGCTACGCCGATACGAAAGGCTACGAACGTGATGTTTACCGAAACATTTGGCGGTATAGAGATTATGTAATAAAATCTTTCAACGAAGATAAGCCTTTCGACCAATTTACGATTGAACAACTGGCAGGTGATTTACTACCCAATCCAACTGATAATCAACTCGTTGCGACAGCTTTCCACCGAAACACCATGACTAATGATGAAGGTGGAACAGTGGATGAAGAATTTAGAGTAGCGGCTCTAATAGACCGAGTAAGTACAACGTTTGATGTTTGGCAAGGCACTACAATGGCTTGTGTGCAATGCCATACGCACCCATACGACCCTTTCGTGCATGATGAATATTATAAAACGATGGCGTTTTTTAATAATACTCGTGATGAAGATGTAGTAAGCGAAACACCTTATTTGAGGTTTTATAAAAAAGAGGATTCAAGTAAAATTCAAGAAGTAAAAAAATGGATTTTGAGTAAAAGTTCACCCCAAAAAGCCCAAGAGTTTGAGCATTTTGCCCGAGTTTTAGAACCGAAATTCAATTCACATGATATTGAACAACTATCGCCTGTCACATCTTCATTACTTGATGCTAAATATTTGGGGCTTCAACACACTGGCTATGGAAGACTACGAAATGTTACGCTAACTGGTAAAAACAGAATGTTGATGACCTTCAATACCGGCAACGAAAAAGGTACCCTACTCGTGAGAGATAATGCTTTAGATGGTAAAATTTTGGTAAATATTCCGATTTTCAAGACCCGTGATACTGTAATGTTTTATAATTTACCGAAGCTGGAAGGCAAGCATGATTTGTATTTTGTATTCACAAACCCAAAAACACCAAAGGAATGGTTACAAATCAAATGGGTGGCCTTTCAAAACACATTTGCAGAAACAGCAGACTATCAAAGCATTGAAACAAAATACAAAGAAATCCTAAATGCAAAAGCTGATTACAGTCCAATTTTGATAGAAGGCTCTGGGGATTTAGCACGCAAACAACATATTTTTGAACGAGGGAATTGGCTCGTGAAAGGAAAAGAAGTAAAACCCGATGTCCCGAAATATCTGTCTTCGATGCCAAAAGAATACCCTCGAAACCGACTGGGTTTTGCTAAATGGTTGGTCGATGGTAGAAATCCACTTACTTCGAGAGTGATTGTAAATCGTTTTTGGGAACAACTTTTCGGCACTGGTATTGTAGAAACTGTTGAGGATTTTGGCACACAAGGTTTCACTCCTTCGCATCCAGAAATGCTTGATTATCTGGCCATTACATTTCAAGATGATATGAAATGGAGTGTGAAAAAACTACTCAAAATGATGGTAATGTCGGGTACTTACAGGCAATCTTCGACAGTCAATCAAACCCTGCTCGATAAAGACCCTACAAATAAGTTTTTGGCTCGTGGTCCAAGAATTAGGCTCACAGCCGAGCAAGTTCGTGACCAAGCTTTGCTCGTCAGTGGACTTTTATCGCAGAAAATGTACGGTAAAAGCGTCATGCCTTACCAACCTGAAGGAATGTGGCAGTCGCCGTGGAGTGGAGAATCTTGGAATACTTCAAACGGCGAAGATAAACATCGACGAGCGATTTATACATTTTGGAAACGCACTTCGCCGTATCCTTCGATGATGTCGTTTGATGCACCGAGCCGAGAATTTTGCCAGTCGAGACGCTTACGGACGAATACGCCTTTGCAAGCACTTGTAACCCTCAACGACCCTGCTTATGTAGAAGCGGCCCAAGAGTTGGCAAAAAGTATGTTGAAGAAAGGAAAAACACCCGAACAGCAAATTCAGGCAGGTTTCAATAAAATTATGATGCGAGATATTGACAGCCGTGAGTTAAAAATATTAACAAAACTTTATCAGCAAACTGAGCAGCAATACCGTAAAAATCCTGTGGAAGCGTATAAATTCTTTGGTCGCTCAGATACTTCACCAGCTTTGGCGGCAATGGCAGTTACGGCCAATGCTATGATGAATTTAGATGAAGTGGTGACTAAGGAATGATGATTAATTAAGAATGTAGAATTGAGAATTAAGAATAATAAATTATCATTCACGAATACAAATAACTTATAATCAATACTATATATATATCATTAAAATGCCTTTATTGTTTCATGAACCTACTTTTTGTATGCAGCAGAAACCAATGGAGAAGTCCAACGGCCGAGGAAATTTATAAAAATAATCAAGAACATCAAGCAAAATCGGCTGGAACAGAGCCTTCGGCACGCATAAAAATTACCGAAAAGTTAATCAACTGGGCGGATATTATCTTTGTGATGGAAAAGAAACATAAAGACCGTATCAATCAAAGATTTGCTACGGTGGTCGATGAAAAAGAATTAATTGTCTTAGATATTCCTGACGAGTATCAATTTATGGATGAAGAATTAGTAGATTTAATCAAACTTTCGGTTTCGCCTTATTTATAAAATCAGTACTTTTAAAATTCAATCTATCAAAACCTACGATAAACTTATGGAAAGAAGAGAATTTCTTCAAAAAGGTGCATTGGCACTGGCAGGTACAGCCGCTTTTTCGAGCGATTTATTTGCTGCAAAAAAAGAAAAACATGTAGTGGGTGTGCAGCTCTACTCTATCAGAGAAGACATGAAAAAAGACCCACTTAGCAGCCTAAAGAAAATAGCCGAAATGGGTTACACACACGTTGAACATGCCAATTATATCGACCGCAAGTTTTATGGGTATTCGGCCAAAGAATTCCGCAAAATTTTAGATGATTTAGGGCTAAAAATGCCAAGTGGACATACCGTTATGGGTAAAAAACACTGGGATGAAACAACAAAAGATTTTACTGATTCTTGGAAACAAACAGTAGAAGATGCAGCCATTTGTGGACAAAAATATGTCATTAGCCCATCACTCGATATTAGTATGCGTAAAGATTTAGAGCAATTAAAATACTTTATGGATGTTTTCAATAAGTCGGGGGAACTTTGCAAAAAATCAGGTATGAAGTTTGGCTACCACAACCACGATTTTGAATTCAGTCTAAAACTCAGTAGCATTAAGGTTTATGACATAATTATGCAAAACACCGACCCAAGTTTGGTTGCTCAACAGCTTGACATTGGTAACATGTACGGTGGTGGCGGACGTGCTGCCGATTTACTGAAGCAATATCCTGGTAGATTTGAATTAATGCACGTAAAAGACGAAATCAAGAGTGCAACCGAGCATATTGGCTGGGAAAGTGCAATTCTCGGAACGGGCGTTATCGGAGTAAAAAATATTATTGATATGGGCAAAAAATCGGGAGGAACAACACAGTTTATCATCGAGCAAGAATCATATCAAGGCAAAGCTCCGCTTGATTGCATGAAAGAAGATTTGGCAATCATGAAAAAATGGGGCTACTGAAATAATGGTTAATTTTTAATGATGAATTGTGAAAACATTACTCCAATCTTTTGGTTTTGAAATCAGAACCTTGGTGTAATTTAGTTGAAAACAATTTCAATTAAATATCATAAAAAGAGGAGGCTAAAATCTCCTCTTTTTCTATAAAATCACTTCCAAAGAAGAAAATATGAAATATTTAAATTTTAAAAATGGAGATAAAATGCCTGCTTTGGGCTTAGGTACGTGGAAATCGGCCAAAGGAGAAGTTTATAAAGCAGTCAGAGAAGCTATTACGATTGGTTACCGACACTTTGACTGTGCCTTTATTTACGGCAATGAAGCTGAAATTGGCCAAGCCATTGCCGATGCAATCAAAAATGGAGAAGTGAGCAGAGAAGAACTTTGGATAACTTCAAAACTTTGGAATAATCGCCACCGAAAAGAGGATATTCAAGGAGCTATCGAAATTACGCTTCGTGATTTACAATTGGATTACCTCGACCTTTATCTTATTCACTGGCCAATCGTTCTCAGAAATGATATTGATTACCCACAAAGTGGCGAACACTTGGTAAGTCTCAAGGAAGTTTCTCTGACCGAAACATGGCAAGGAATCATTGATTTACAAGCTAAAGGCTTAACCAAACACATTGGGGTTTCTAATTTTAGCATACAAAAAATAGAGCAAATTACAGCTGATACGGGTGTTTGCCCAGAAGTTTTGCAACTCGAACTTCACCCATTTCTTCAACAAAAAATCATTTTAGAATTTGCCAACGAAAATAATATTATTCTGACAGGATATTGTCCACTCGGTTCGGCTGATAGGCCAGCAACCAGAATTGTAGCAGGCGAACCCAAACTTTTTGAGAACCAAACAATTCTTGATATTGCATCAGAAATTGGTTGTTCGCCAGCACAAGTAATGCTTGCATGGGCAGTTTGTAGAGGTACATCTGTCATTCCGAAATCAGTCAATCCGCAGCGGCTGGCACAGAATTTGGAAGCTGCCGATATTGCCCTTTCTCCATCTCAACTGGAAGCGATGAATGCTCTGGACCAGCATTATAGATATATCAAAGGAGATTTTTGGTGTTTAGCAGGCAGCGATTATACAATTGCTAATCTCTGGGACGAGTAAAAGTAAAAAGCCGTTGTTTAGAAAATCGAGCAACGGCTTTTATTTTATGGCACATATTTTAAAATTTCAAAACTACTTCACCAACTTTCTATAAAGCTCGGTCTTTGAAGGGTCAACGGCTGATAATACGGCGAATGCTTTCTGCTTTTCATCTTTGGTAGCTTCCGAAAAAACATTGACCATTTCTTGGTTTTTGGCATTCATAAAACTCGTCAACAATACCGAATTAGTCTTTAGTTTTTGCATCTCTCTTATCGAATTCAGTAAATCTAAAACTTGTTTACGACCGCCAACTGGGTCAATCGTAAAATTATCAAGTGCAATGCGGTGATACGTATAAAGTCCTTCACGGAAAGGCAATAATTGCTGATTTTGTAAATTTTCTACCAACCAATAACGATTTCGTTGGTCGCCTGACTGCTCCCAACCGCCTTGACCAGCACTTGAAGCCAAGTTTGCAATATTATAAGCACGCTGTAAATATGGATTCCCGCCTAATTTACTAAACGAGTCATAATCAACCGTGAGGGCAATCAATGAATAAAAACCCAGAATCGACGTAAGATTATTCGTAAAAGTGAGTTCGTTGAAATTCATCTGACGGTCTTCGGGGGTAAACGAAATATTAAAATTTCTATCTACATAACTCAACACAATACTTTCGTAGGTTGCATTATAAACAGGACGAATTACCTGAAATTGAGCATTTCCTTGATAGACATTCTGCTGTGGAGATTTCGTAAACGTAATAATCAAATTGCATTTGATGCGTTCTTCTTGGCTATAAATATCATTTGTCCAGCGTTTTCCATTCATAAAATCGCTGATGGCGGCTTTCATATCAACAAAAACTTGTTTTTCGGCGGCTTGCTGCGACTGTAACTGGTCAGAAACAATCGTTACGTTACAGTTAAGCTCTTGGGCATAAGTGCCTAATGAGCAGCTTATTAGAACACATAATATAAGTTTTTTCATTGGTTTTATGGATAATTTTACTGAAAAGGCTTCTAAAATTTCCTTTTTACAGTTTCCAAAATATCTTGTGCAACTTCTTTTTTTGTTTTTAAATCAAAATCAAAAACATTGCCTTCTCGGTCAATGATTTTGATTTTGTTTGTATCATAACGAAAACCCGCTCCATTATCTTGTAATGAATTCAAAACCACGAAGTCAAAATTTTTGCGTTCGAGTTTTCCTTTAGCATTTTCAAACTCATTATCGGTTTCGAGAGCAAAACCTACAATTATCTGACCAGCTTTTTTCTGCTGCCCCAGCGTTGCGGCAATGTCAGTGGTTTTGGTCAGCTCAATGTTAAACACATCCTCTTTTTTCTTAATTTTTTTATCGGCTACGTGCAGCGGTGTGTAATCAGCAACGGCGGCTGATAGCACCACAATATCGCTTTCTGTAAAATATTTGGCAGTTACCTCAAACATTTGTTGTGCCGATTGTACTTTTTCAACTTTCACACCTTTGGGCGATGTAATCGAAACTGGGCCACTTACGAGTGTAACCTCTGCTCCTGCCATCTCGAAAGCTTCAGCAATTGCGAAACCCATTTTGCCCGAAGAATGATTACTAATAAACCGCACAGGGTCGATTGGCTCTTGGGTTGGGCCTGCCGTTATCAATACTTTTTTTCCTTGAAAAACAGGTGTTTTAAAAAAATGACGAGTCAATTCATGCACAATTTGTTCGGGTTCGGCCAAACGACCCTCGCCAACCAAACCGCTTGCCAATTCACCAAATTCGGCATTGATGATTTGATTTCCATAGGAAGTCAGTTTACGTATATTTTCAATAGTACTTGGGTGTTTATACATATCCAAGTCCATTGCGGGAGCAAAAAACACCGAACATTTAGCTGATAAATAGGTGGCTATCAATAAATTATCACAAATCCCATTCGCACATTTTGCGAGTGTATTGGCCGATGCTGGAGCAATAATCATCAGATCTGCCCAAAGCCCCAGCTCTACATGATTATTCCATTCCCCCGAATCTCCTTTTGTGAAATTGGATAAAACGGGGTTCTTTGAAAGGGTAGAAAGCGTCAATGGCGTAATAAAATCTTTGGCAGATTCGGTCATAATAACTTTCACTTCTGCCCCTTCTTTGACCAATAATCTAACCAATAAAGCCGATTTATAGGCGGCAATACTTCCCGAAACACCTAATACTATTTTTTTATTCTTTAAGCTCAATTGTATGTCGTTTGAATGGTTATCTGATATAATTTGCTTTATCCGTGTTATTCACGAGAAAGTGTTTTCTTGATACACTGGGCATACCACAAATAAATCTAATGGCACGATTTTTTTGGTATTTAACAATAATTCACAAAATTGTAACAATTCGGAATAAAAATCAAAAGCTTCATGCTAAGTATTGATTTAATTCGTTAAAAGTACGTAGTTTTTGGTTAAATTTGTTTGATGAAACGACTTCTCCACATAATAATATGGGTTTTAGTTGGAATTTCTTTGTTGATAGGCGGTATTGTTATGTATATCCAATCGCCCACTGGACAAGATTTTCTGACAAAAGAGATAGTTTCGTACCTACGAAAAAAACTTCATACAAAAGTTGAAATTCAAAAAGTTAGGTTTGATTTTCCTGACTGGATTTCGCTCGAAAATGTTTATATCGAAGACCTCAAAAAAGACACACTTATTTCGGGCAAACGCATTTATCTTGATATTGATATGCTGGCCTTGCTTCAAAATCGAGCCGACATTAATCAAGTCGAACTTCAAGGTATTCGCTTAAAAGTTAATCGTGTTCTTCCAGATACTACTTTCAACTTTAATTTTATTCTCAAAGCATTTGATTCGGGAGCCGTCGAACCAAAAACACCCTCAAAACCATTTGATGTGGGCATGAAAGCCGTGAAACTGCAAAATGTGCATATCACCTACAAAGATGCTGTTTTGGGAACGGATGCCGATGCAAATTTTGCTTTTCTGGAAACAAAATTCGACAAATTTAATCTCAATCAATCGCAATATCACCTCGCATCTATTAACGGAAATCAAGGTTCGGTTATTCTCAATTTATATAAACCTTTAGAAAAAACTGCCAATATTGAAACCCCACCAAAATCAGATTCAGATACGCTTGATGTAAATTTCAAAAAACTCAATTTGAACAATATCAGTTGGTTGTTTGAAAGTAGTGAAGACGGTATCAGAAGTGGTGGAAAAATCGATACAATGCAGGCCGAAGGCGATAAAATTTACTTAGAAAACCAAGAAATCAAACTACCGAAAATTTTGCTAAGTAATGCTACTGCTTTTGTAGAATTTGCTAATACAAGTCAAAAACCTACTCAAACGCTTAGAAAAGATACTACGGAAAGTAAAAGTTGGACGTTGAATTTGGGTGAAATTGAGGTTAAGAACACTAATCTTCGCTACGATGATAATAATACTGCTTCTCAACCAAAAGGACTCGACCCAGCACATATTGGTATAGAAAATTTAGGCTTCAAACTCAATAAATTTATTTTTGCTCAAAACCAAATTTCAGGAATCTTGCAAAATACTGCATTCCAAGAAAAAAGTGGATTGAGTGTTCAGAATATTAGTTCAGCTTTCAGCTACACCAATAAAGCCCTGATTTTAAAGAAATTAATTATCAAAACTCCGAATACCTTATTGCAAGATGAACTGGCAATGCAATATAATTCGGTTGATGATTTTAGTAAAAACTTAGGCAACGTTGGCATAAAACTCAATCTAAAAAAGAGCCAATTGGCAGTAAAAGATTTATTAATTTTAGTGCCATCATTGGCCGAAAATCCAACTTTTAAAGGTAAAACTAACGAAATAATAAAGGTAGATGGAGCTGTAAGTGGCCGAGTAAATAATCTCGTGGTATCGAAATTAACTGTTGATGGATTCGGAGAAACACATTTGCAGGTCAAAGGTAAAATCTTGGGCTTACCCAATACCGATAAAATGGCACTTGATATGGAACTCGGTGCGTTGAGCATGACCAAAGCCGATATTCTACGCATGGCAGGCGATAGTGCGATTCCGAAAAGTATTGAGTTGCCACAATTTGTGAATCTTGAAGGCAAGATAAAAGGTAGTTTACAAAATTTAGCACTTGATGCTTCACTTGATTCTGATTTAGGTGGTGCGGCTTTTAAAGGTACACTAAAAAATATAACTGCCGAACGAAATCAGATGTATGATGGAAGAATCACCTTACAAGAATTTGATTTAGGAAAACTCACCAAACAACCCGAAAATGTAGGCAAACTTACGCTCGATGCCACAATAAAAGGCACAGGTTTCGACCCGAAAACAATGAACACGACCGTTGATGGAATTGCCCAAAAAGCAGTCGTAAAAGGTTATGAATACAATAATTTGGCAATAAAAGGCACAATAAAAGACCAAATAGCAGATTTTAATGCGTCGGTCAATGATGAAAATGCGAAAGTAGCAATAAATACAAAAGTTAATTTGGCCGATGAATATCCAGCCATCGAAGCAAAAGTAAATATTGGTGAGCTTGACCTTAATAAACTCAAACTTTATGCTGGAAGTTTGAGTCTGAAAGGTGATATTGAGATGAATATGGTTTCGACAAATCCCGAAAATCCACTCGGTAAAATCTTGATAAACAACGCTATTTTAAGTAAAGATGGAAAAACAATTCCGCTCGATAACATTGATTTGGATATTCGTAATATCAACAACCGAAGAGACATTAGCCTGAAATCACCATTTTTGAATGCCCAAATTGATGGAAAATTTATCTATACGCAATTGAGTGATATTTTGTTGACCGAAGTCAATAAATACTTTGCTTTGCCTGATATTGCCTATCAGCCCATCACAACGCCTTATGATTTGAGCATTAACGCAAAACTCAATAACCATCCGATTATCAAAAGTTTTGTTGTGGGAATTACAAAATTAGATACTATCAGCTTCAACGCTCAAATCAATAATCAAAGAGATACCACGCTGCAAGCCAATATTTTCATTCCACAAATTGAATACGATACTTCGAGCATCAACAATGCCCGATTTAAAATATTCGGAGCAAATAATCGTGCCGAATACGAAGGAAATGTATCTCAAATTCTATTCAGCGATTACCGTTTTCGTCGTCTTTTTGTAGGCGGTGAAGTCGAAAATAATGTTTTGAACTTAAACCTTCTTGCCAAAGATTCACTCAATGCAAGTCGCTACGGTTTGGCAGCAAATCTTCGTTCGATTGATAAAAAACTAAGGCTAAACCTCGCCACAAAAGGCACATTAATTGACTACCGAGCCTGGGAAGCCGATTCGACTGGCTATCTCGAATACAGTCCCGCAGGTATTTATATCAATCATTTACAGCTCCGACAAGACAAACAAAGACTTACTATTAATAGTCAAAATAGCACACCCAATTCGCCGCTTAATATTCAGATTGATAGCCTTAATATCAAGCCATTTGTCACAATTGCTACGCAAGATTCAACGCTGGCGGGTGGTACACTCAATGGTTTATTTAAGCTCACTGACTACATGAATGCTCCCGAATTTACGGGCGATTTAGCTATCAAAAACTTTGTATTTACACAAATTCCAATCGGAGATTTAAAAGTAAATGCCACCAACGAAACTTCTGATAGAATCAACGTTTTGGCAAGTATTCTGGGAAATAATAATGATGTAAACGTCAAAGGAAA
This sequence comes from Emticicia sp. MM, assembly GCF_001649495.1. Lineage (NCBI taxonomy): Bacteria > Pseudomonadati > Bacteroidota > Cytophagia > Cytophagales > Leadbetterellaceae > Emticicia > Emticicia sp. MM. The sequence continues at coordinate 50,037 of NZ_LXHX01000113.1, forward strand.
TTATCTTTTGAAACAAAAAAGACCGCTTGATTTTACAATAGACATCAAGAAGATTGGAGCAAAAACAGTAGAAGCCTTTAGTTTTGGGCAATTAAAAAATGCTCGTGGAAACCTAAGTGGCTCTCTCAATCTGAAAGGCGAACCAAGCAAGCCCGTACTTGATGGAGCGATAAAATTCGACACGGTTTCATTTAGTTTGGCTCAATTAGGAGCAATCTATCGCATTCAAAATCAATCAATGAATTTCAAAAATAGCGTTATTTCTTTCAATAAATTTATCGTTGCCGACACTTTGGGGCAAAATATGAGCATCAATGGGAATCTTTCGCTTCAAAACATTCCAAACTTTAATTATAAACTTAACATTGATACCAAAAACTTTATGGTGCTAAACGGTAGCCGTAAAGACAATGATTTTTTCTACGGTAAAGGCTTCGTTGATGCCAATTTGAATGTGCAAGGAATTGGGTCAAAACCCGCTATCGAAGGAAGTGTAAAGTTGAAAAATGGCAGCGACATTACGGTGCTTCTTCCCGACCGAGAAATCGACAAAGCCGAAACTGACGGAATTGTAGAGTTTGTAAATTTAAAAAATCCAGCCGCTGAGAATCTCTCCAAAGCAGATTCGAGTGAACTGGCCGCCACCTATGATTTCGTAGAAGAAGTTTCGCTCAATATTGAAGTAGATGATAAATCTCAACTAACGATTGTGGTTGACGAACTCAACGGCGATAATATCAAAGTAAAAGGAAATGCTCAACTCAATACGGGTATCACACCAAGCGGGCAGCCTTATGTTTTGGGGCTTTATGAATTGACTTCGGGTAGCTACGATTTATCGTTTCAGTTTTTGAAAAAAGAATTTGCCATCAAGAAAGGCAGTAACCTTCTCTGGACTGGCGACCCAATGCAGGCACAAGTAGATATTACGGCTATTTACAATATCGATGCCGAAGTGCCACCAGTAGCATCAAGTGCTACCACCAAAAAGACTAAAGTTCCGCTCGAAGTACAATTAAAAATGAGTGGAAATCTTTCAAGCCCTGTAGTTGATTTTAAAGTGGTGGTGGCTGAAAATGCTCCCACCGACTTGGCAAATGAGCTCAATAAAGATGGTAGCTATCTGAAAAACCTCGAACAAAATCCTGTTGAGATGAATAAGCAGGTTTTTGCACTCTTGGTTTTGAATAAATTTTTGGGCGAACAATCAAGCGATTTCTTTTCGGGGATTAACCCCGAAGCCATTGCCCGCCAAAGTGTGAGTAAATTGCTTACTGACCAACTTAATTTATTGGCTGGCGATTTGATAAAAGGTATCAAACTTGACTTTAACCTTAATTCAACTTCAATGAATACTGATGCAGGCAATAAAGCCCGTACAGATTTAAACGTTGGTTTGAGTAAGGCATTTTTAAACGACCGTCTGAAAGTTGCCGTTGGACGTAATTTTCAACTTGAAAATACGACTTCGGCCGCCACTTCTACCGAAATCGTAGATAATATTTCGCTCAATTATAGCCTCAGCAAAGACGGACGTTATTTGTTTAGTGCTTATCGCAAAAACCAGTACCAAGCCATCCTTGATGGTTTTGTGGTCGAAACTGGGGTAGCATTTACGCTCACGCTCGACTACGAGTACTTTAAAGAGTTATTTGAAAAGAAAAAATGAGAAATACCCCACCCCTAACCCCTCCCCGATGGAGAGGGGAATATATTGGAAGTTATATTTTTTCTTTTTTTAAAAACGAAAAAATAGTTTACTTGACTTATCTAATTTTAAGTCTATTTCTTTTAGTGTTTTTTAGTTCATGCTCCGTAAGTAAGTATATTCCGCAAGGAGAAAGTCTATATACAGGAGCAAAAATAAAGACCACGACCGATTCAAGTTTTACTAAAAATGAAATCAAAGTTCTCGATGAGCAGCTAAAGACCATTATTCGCCCAGTTCCAAACAGTTCAATTTTCGGATTTCCGTATAAAGTTTGGTTTTATTATGTAGTTGGCGAGCCTAAGAAAGAAAAAGGAGTAAGAAATTGGTTTAGAAAAAAGTTTGGAGAAGCACCCGTATTGGCCAGTAAAAGAGCTGTAAATGTAAATACCGAAATTATCAGTAACTATTTGAATAATGAAGGGTATTTTCGCTCTACTGCTACTGGTGAATTAATTATTAAAGGCAAAAAAGCCGAGGCCATGTATGTGGCAAATGTGAAACCTCGCTACACAATTAGTAAAGTAGAATTTATACAGAAAGACACTTCGGCTTTTAGTAAAAGTTTGATGCAAACAAAAGCTGGTTCGTTATTAAAAGTTGGAGAGCCTTACCGATTCGATAATATAAAACTGGAGCGTGACCGCATTGATAAAGCCTTGAAACTCAACGGCTATTATTATTTTCGCCCCGATTTTCTAATCATCAAGGCTGATTCTAACCAAAATACTCGACAAGTAAATCTTTTTCTCGAACTCAAACCTAATATTACTCAAACCTCGCTCAAGCAATATACCATCAAAGACGTTTTAGTTTTTGTCGATAACTCCGATAGTACCAAACAAAAAAGTGTACAAATAAGAAAAGGATTAAGTGTCTTTGACACAAAAAAAGCATTTAAGGGGAAGGTATTCAACGATGCGATTGGCTTCCGTAGTGGCCGACTATATAATAGCCAGACGCATGATGCTTCGCTTTCGAGACTAATTAATTTACGTAACTTTAAATTCGTAAAAAATCGTTTTGAGATGGTCAATCGCTCCGATTCGGCACTAATCAATGTTATTTACGACCTAACTTCGCTCAAAAACAAATCATTACAAGCCGAATTTAATGCACTTACTCGCTCTAATAACCTTGCGGGTACTCAGTTGGGGGTAAACTGGTTAAATAGAAATATTTTCAAAGGTGCAGAAATTCTAAAAATTGGAGTCAATACTGGCTTTGACTTTCAACTGGGAAACAAAATAAACGATGAAAACCTGAACAGTTATTATCGTTTAGCTGGCGATGCCGACCTGACTTTTCCGAGATTTTTATTGCCTTTTTACAAAGTAAGAGCAGGAAGAAATCAGGCTTTACCCAAAACTAATATCAATTTGGGTTATGAGCGTTTGGTACAAAAAGGAGTGGGTATTAATGATGATAAGAGTATTTATCGCTATAATCAATATACAATTACCTCGCTACGAAGTTCATTAAGTTATAATTTAAGAAAAAATGCCGCCGTAGAACATAATTTTACGCCTCTTTCAATTAACCTGATTAGGCCAAAAAATATTAGTGAAGAATTTGTTGATAGAATTTTCAGAAGCAGTAATATCCAAGATTTATTACGCTACGATCAAATTCTAATCACAAGATTAATTTTGGGCGGTCAGTATAACATCGTTTATACGCCTATCCAAGCACCGAAAAGTAGGCACTATTTTTATTTGAATGCAGGTTTTGATATTGCGGGAAATCTTGCTGGTCTTTTTGTAAAAAAACAAGCGGATGATTCTAAACGCATAGCCAATACAATCTTTGAGCAGTACGCTCGCGTCGACTTAGAAACTCGATATTATTTAGATCTTACTCCCAATATACGATTAGCGAATCGGGTAATTTTGGGTTATGGTTTACCTTATGGAAACTCTAAAAGTTTACCGACGCAAATCAAGCAATATTTTGTGGGTGGAAGCAATAGTATTCGGGCCTTTAGGGCAAGGTCGATTGGGCCTGGAGATTTTGATGTTATCGGCGATAGCACCTCAATTTTTACAACAGCTTATGGTGATGTTAAGCTCGAACTCAATTCTGAACTACGCATAAAAGTGAGTCAAATTATCAACTTGGCTACTTTCATTGATGCTGGAAATATTTGGCTGGCTAAATATAACGATGCTCTTGGCTACTCTGAGAATAGTGTTTTTGGTAAAAACTTCTACAAACAACTGGCTGTTGGTGGTGGACTTGGACTACGCCTTGATTTTACTTATGTGAAACTCCGTCTCGACCTTGCCACGCCATTCTGCAAGCCGTGGCTACCCGAAGGTGAGCGTTGGGTAGTACAAGAGATCAAGCCTTTTGAGAAAGCTTGGCGAAAACAAAATCTGATTCTAAATATTGCGGTTGATTATCCATTCTGATTTATCCATATACCAAAAAAGGAAGACTTCGCTTAGAGCGAAGTCTTCCTTGAAAGAACTTTTAAAAGACTATTTATCTGAAATTACTCAGCGTCTTTCCAACGATATTCTACTTTATCTTCCATAAACTCTTCTAATGCAACTGAAGTTGGTTTTGGCTGACGCTCATAGAATCTTGAGATTTCGATTTGCTCACGGTTTTCAAAAATCTCTTCTAAATTATCAATATTTGAAGCGAATTCACCCAATTTCTGAGTTAATTCTTCTTTTGTTTTTACCGCCACTTGTCTGGCACGTTGCGATGCAATATATACCGACTCATAAACATTACCTGTTTTAGCGGCTAATTTATCAACGTCTCTTGCAATGATTGAAGGATTTATTGCCATATTTTATGTTGCCCCTTACTTTCAAAGGAACTTTATTTTTGATTTACTTATAATCTATATTTACAAAACACTTATGTGTCAACTTTTTCCTGCCTTTTCTTCTTTTTTGGTGGCAGCATCTTCTTTTTCCTTCGCCACTCTTGCCGCTTCTTTAGCTTTTAGTTCTTTTACTTCTTGTTCGTACTTAACGGCTTTTTCTAAACCTTTTGTCGAACCATCATATACTTTTTCAGCTTGCTTGATGTATTTGCTTTTTGGATATTTATCAATAAAATCTTCATAGAATTTCAAAGCATCAGCAAAGCGTTCTCTTTGTTTATTTTCAAAACTTACGGTTGCCAAATCATATTGAGACTGTACTTTCAAAAACGATAATTCCTCAATGTATTCTGAATCAGGAAAATCTTTTTGGAAATTATCAATCGCTACAACCGCCGCTTTAAAGTTAGCAATCGTTACGCCGCTTGTTTTGTAATAAAGTTTTGCTTTTTCGTAGGCTTTTTCTTCCAAACGGTGTCTCAAATCTTTCAAATCTTGATTACAGCTTTCGGCATATTTACTTTCAGGATATGAATTAATGAAAGTCTGTAAAGCATCAATAGCTGTAAGCGTACTTGATTGGTCGAGATTGAAATTTGGCGAATCTTTGTACATCGAATTGGCGTACATATAAAATGCTTCTTCGGCCATTGGGCTATTTGCGTAAGTAGCATAAAAACTCTTAAACAAATAGGCACTCATGCTATACTGCTTTTGCTGATATTGAGCATAAGCATTATAAAACTGGGCGTTTTCGGCGAGCGAATCACCTTTCAACAACGGAATGATTTCTTCAAAAAGTATGCCTGCTTTGTAGAAGTCACCTTTTTTGTAATAATCATTAGCAGCTTTATATTTTTCTTCGGTAGTTCCTTTCTTTTGCAGTTTCATAAACTTGCTTGAACAAGCCGAAAACAACAAAACACTAACAAACAACAGGGCGATATGAGGTCTTTTTAAAAACATGGGTGCAAAGATAATAAAAATGCTACGTTTTTGTAACGAATTTTGCAGCTTAATTATTTCTGATGGTTAAAATATAAGTTGTTTGGGGCAAAAATAATGAATAATTCACCGATTTATGAGACTGCTTCTACTGATACTTGCATATTATTGAGATAAATATCGCCAAATTGAGTAGCAAAAGCCACATCGCTGGCATCACGCCCGTAAGCCAAAACTACTCGATTTCCTTTGGCTTGTGCTTGGGTAGCATCAAAAGTAAACCATTGATTTTCAAGGTAAACTTCAAACCATGCGTGCATATCCATTGGGTCAAGTTCATGTAAATAACCTACAACCATTCGGGCAGGAACATTAATAGCTCTGCAAAGGGCAATACAAAGATGAGAGAAGTCTCTGCATACACCTATACGGCTCAGATTAATATCGCAGGCCGATGAAGATGAAGAACTATATCCATACTCATAGACTACATTGCTCCGCACCCATTGACAGATTGCATTGACTTTGTCATAGCCAGTCTGAAAGTATTGCGTGATTTCATCGGCCATAATCAAAAACCTGTCAGACTCGCAATATCGACTTGGTAATAGATAAATTAGTGTAAAATCAGGTAATTGCTCAATTGGTAAGGCTCGTGCCGCAAAGTTTACATCAATTGTATCTGAAGTTTCGACGAGAGCAGAAGTCTGAATCGTAAAGTTTCCAATTGGACTCAATAATCTTTGGCACAGGTTACCATAAATGTCTTGGTATTCGGAAAAAATAGTATTTGGATAAATAGAGAATTGTTCAGTTAAAATTTGCTGAGCAGCTCCACTTTGTGGACGAAGCATCAAAATTAAAGGAACCTTTTCGGGACATTCGTAATCAATCTGACAAGCTACTCGTAATTTCATTGAGGCTATTTAAAAATATCATTTTTGTAAAGATAGTTCTTTTTAATCGAAATATCTTCTTTTGAATCATTACTAAATTATAAATCGTTATACCCACGAAATGTGTACATAAAATTAGGACAATAATTTTATTTTTAATCAAATAAAAAGGGTCTTAAAACCGTTATTTATTCAAAAATTGCCTATTTGAATAAGAAATTTTAGAGACTTTTCCTTGAATCTTAATCATTTTTATCTTAGTTTTGTTAACGAAAACAAGTTGAACTGCGAAAAACTACAAGCTATTATTATTTAGTTTATAATTGTCGTGCCTCCAAAACTTGTTACCTGTAAATTTTCTAATACCGCAAATGCCTAATTCTAAAAGCGTAGCTTTTACTGTACTTTCCTGTATAAAATCTAAGCAAACTATCTTCTTCATTTTTTTAAGTGCTATCTCTTTGAATTGTTTTTCACAAAATCAATGGACTTGGATGTCTGGATATTTAGTAAGCGATGCCACTTGGATTTTCCCTCGCCCCTTACCTTCACCTTTAAGTGTTCGAGGAGCACCCTGGGTTTTAGACAGTGCCATTAAACCTTCGGTCAGAGAACATCCTGCTGGTGGTATTACAAATAATAATGAAATTTATGTTTATGGAGGTGCTTCATTGGAATCTGAATATTCATCTGATTTTTGGGTATATGACATTTCTCAGCAAAAGTGGGCTTTTATTTCTGATTTAGGTTGGCAAAATATTGTTGGGCCGATTGGGCAAGAAAGCAGTACTGCTCACCCTGGTGGCAGAAACAGAATGGCATCGGCAGTTGACAAAGATGGAAACATTTGGTTTTTTGGTGGACTTTATAGAGATAAAAATACAGCTGAAACATATACTCGTTCTGACCTATGGCGGTATAATACAACGTCAAAAAAATTTACTTTTTTTGACGAATATGCTGGTTCTCAAAGTAAACCGAGCGATAGATATAGAGCCAGAGCATGGTTTGATAATGACAATAATATGTGGATGTACGGTGGAGCAGTTGATACACAAAGCGGTTCGCTATCGTATAATGATTTGTGGAAATTTAATACTACAACTAAAAATTGGACGTTTATCAGTGGCAATAAAAACCAACCATTCTGTAAGGATTGTCCCAATGGAGTATATCCTGGTACTGGATACAATCCCACAATACAATATTATCCTCGTGCAAGGTCAGACTATGGGTATTGGCAAGATAATAGCGGTAATTTCTGGATTTATGGTGGCTATGCCGAATCTCATGGAGTAGATGAATACGGTGACCTCTGGAAGTTTAGCCCTACCACCAACGAATGGACGTTAATCTCAGGAAATGAAGCCTTAAATCCTCCACAAACTGCCACAAATCCTGGTTCGAGAAATGCACCTTATTGCTGGGTAGGGAGCGATAGTAAATTGTATATGACTGGTGGTCTAAGACAATACTCATCTTTTTTGAGAGATATTTGGCGAATAAACCCCACTACAGGCAATTGGGAGGCAGTAAAAGTAGATAATATGATTAATAATACTCCCGTATCAGCAGGACTTAAAGTCGAAAGTACAACTAATATACCTGGTGCATCGGTCAATACACTTAATCATATCACAACAGGCTCACATACATATATGTTTAGTGGTTATGGTATGGGGTCAAACAATCTTTTAGGCTTTACGGGTGCTATGTGGCGGTATTCTTTGGATGGGTACGATGCCAACTTAGTACCTATTGCCACCCCAGACTCACTCGTTTTACCTTATAGAGATTCTATTGCATGCAATGTTAAAGCAAATGATTTACCCAAAGCAGCTTTCAATAATTTAACTTTCGATTTAAACATAAATCTTGCGGGTATCCAGAGCAGCTACACAACTCCAAATGGAAAATTCTCGGTTGATAGTACTGGTATAATATGGTTTAAACCTACCTCTCAAAATTTTCTTGGAACCGACTCTCTAAAATACACTTATCAAAATTCGGCAAAGTATGTTTCAAATACAGCCCGATTAAAATTGAAAATCTATAAATGTAATACTACAGTCTTGAGTCTTACATCGCCAGATAATGATATTAGTAGTGGCATTTACCAATATAATAATAATGAATCAGCTAAATTATCCAACAAAATAAACCCTGTTGGAGAAAATCACACAACCATTAAAGTGAATGCTGCCACTTCGATTTTATTTCTCCCAGGTCTTTCAATCAATTCTAATAGTGGTTCAACTTTTGAAGCCATGATAAATGGCTGCAATTAAAATAGTATGACAATGAAAAAATATTTTTATTCTTGTTTGGTAGCCTTTGGCTTCGTGATGGCTTGTAGTTCTCGCACTATCAAAATCGACCCAAATATCATTCTTATCAAAGACAGCAATTTTGAGAAAGCATTAATTGCTCAAAAAATTGACTCTGATAGCACCATTAATGGACAAATAAAAAAAACAGACGCCGAAGACATTAAGGTTTTGAGTTTACCAAATCTTCAAATCAAATCTTTGATTGGCATTGAAGGCTTTAAATCATTGACATACTTAGATTGTTCACTAAATCAAATTGATAATCTTGATGTAACTCAAAATAGTGCCTTAGAATCGCTTGATTGCTCTTCTAACCTTCTAACAAGCATTGATTTGAGTCGAAACCTGAATTTAGCCGCTCTAAATTGTGTGAATAACCAATTAAAAGATTTAAGCATTCAAAGCAAACAATTATATGCACTTAATGCGAGCAATAATTTACTCGTTACGATTTCTGTTGATGCAGCTACAAGACTCTCAATACTTTATTTATCGAAAAACCAACTTAAATCACTTAATCTTGTGAATAACTTAGCCTTAATGGAATTAAAGTGCGACAATAATAAACTGACCAGCATTGATCTAAGTAAAAACACTAAATTACGCATTTTAGATGTTTCAAACAATACGCTATCAGCCCTTGATTTATGCAATAATTCTGAAATACTCAAGCTAACTTGTTCTTCAAACAACATTGCCAAGATTACGATTCCTAAAAGAATTCAGTCAATTTTCGTAAATAATACTGCTGTAATTGATAGCAAAACAACATACTCTACGTGCGATTAACGGATAATTTCAGCCACCATTAAAATACCATTAGAATTGATCGTCTAACGTTAAATTATTATTAAATTCTTGAATTTTACACCATTTTTGACTTACTTCGCAGAACACATTTTGTTGTCGAGCGATGGAAGAAAATATAAAAAACGCACCCAATGACAAAGGCTCGAAAAGTAGCCTTTTTTCATTTTTAAATGGGTTAGTACCCAGTAGTAAAAATAGCGAAACAAAAGGTATTGCCGAAGATTCAAAAATCAATCGCTATGCCGATAGTATTGAACAATCGAATTATTTGAGCCGTGATCTAAGTTGGCTGAAATTCAACGAGCGTGTACTTGACCAAACTCGTGAAAAAGACCTTAACTTATTTGAACGATTAAAATTTTTGGCCATTACAGCCTCAAATCTTGACGAGTTTTTTACGGTTCGATTGGGTAGCCTCTACAATTATCTTGATTTCAACAAAGAACGTATTGATTATTCTGGTTTACGTGAAATTCCTTTCCGAAAAGCCCTTATGCTTTCGGTGAAACAATTTTGCCAAGAACAAGACCGTATTTTTAAGGAAGAGCTAAAGCCATTATTTTCGGAATACAAGTTTAGGATTGTAAAAATCAGTGAACTTTCTCCGAACGAATTAGAAGAAACCATTGCGTATTTCGATAACACCGTTTATCCAATGCTTACGCCAATGCTCTTCGACCACACACACGCTTTTCCTGTTTTGATTGCCAAAACCTTGATTTTTGGCGTTGTGACCGATGCTAACCGCTCAACGCTTTTCCCTGATGATAGCGAAAATAAGAAAATTTCGTTTGTACAAATCCCGAGCAATCTACCGAGATTTTTTCCGATTGAGCGTGGTGAGGAAATTTTGTTTTTACCAATCGAAGAAATTGTTCGTCATGAGATAAAAAAACTTTATCGAAACATCGAAATTCAATCGGTCAATTTGTTCCGAATTGTACGGAACGGAGATTTTACGCTCGAAGAGTCCGATGATATTGAAGCCGATTTTGTGGACGAAATCAAGCAAAAAATCAAAAGTCGTCGATTGGGCCGAGTGGTTCACATGGAAATTGAACCAAATCCAAACGAATGGATGCTTACGATGCTCCAAAAACGCTTCGAAATTGACAAGTATAACATCTTTTTCGATGAATGTTTGATAGACTACACTTGTTTGTGGCAAATTATCCGCCATCCCGAATTTCAAGAAGACATCAAGCCCGTGCATCCCCCAATTACACATCCAAGATTAAGAGATAAAAACGCTGACATTTTTGAGATAATTCGTGAAAAAGACTTGTTGTTGCACCATCCGTATAACAATTTTGAGCCTGTGCTTCAACTCATCGAAAAAGCAGCCGAAGACCCTGATGTTCTGGCTATTAAATTAACGATTTACAGACTTGCCAAGAAATCTCGTGTTACTCAGGCCCTTCTGAAAGCGGCCGAAAATGGTAAACACGTATCAGTTTTGTTTGAAATCAAAGCACGTTTTGATGAAGAAAATAATATTCGTGAAGCTGATCGACTTCAACGTGCGGGCTGCTTCGTAATTTATGGCATTGGTTGGTATAAAACCCACACCAAACTCATGCTTATTGTACGAAAAGAAGGTAATAAAGTAACCCAATACGCTCACTTGGCCAGTGGAAATTATAATGAAGACACGGCAAGACTCTACACAGACATTGGCTTGCTAACGAGCAATCCTACTTATACGAAAGATATTTCGGAGTTTTTTAATGTAATCACAGGACATTCACAACCCGCCGATTATCATAATCTGATTACATCGCCTCGTGATATGCGTAATAAACTCATTGAAATGATACGCAATGAGGCAACCAATGCCCAAAATGGCTTACCGAGTGGCATTTGTATCAAACTCAATTCGTTGGAAGACCAGTACGTAATCAATGAACTTTACAAGGCGTCACAAGCTGGAGTAAAAATCAAACTGATTGTGCGTGGAATCTGCTGTTTACGCCCTGGACGTAAGGGCTTGAGCGAAAATATTACGGTACGCTCAATCGTTGGTCTTTTCCTCGAACACGCTCGCATTTTCTATTTTCATAATAATACTCATCCGAAACTGTACGGTGGCAGTGCTGATATTATGGTAAGAAGTTTTGATAAACGTATCGAATCATTGTTTGAAATTGTTGATGAAGATGTTAAACGTCAAGTCATGCACATTTTGGATTTTAACCTCAGAGACAACGTAAATGCCTATGAACTTCAAGAAGATGGAACTTACAAAAGAGTAGTATGTTCACTTTCTTCCGAAGAATCAGCATTTGATATTCACCAACGATTCTTCGAAATAACGGAGCAGCAATATGAGCCTATATCGTTATTTTCTAATGAAGTGGAAGTTATTGAAGAAACATCCGAGATTGAATTAGAAAGTTAATCGCATGAAATAATTTTCGATAACTAAGCACATGTATTAAAAAAGGTTGAGTTTTATTCAACCTTTTTTAATGCACTATCAATTTTGTATTCATCAAAATCTCCCTATAAGGTGGCATTTCTTCTGCTGGATTTTCGATGATATTTATTAATAACTCAGTGGCCTTTATACCCATATTGTAAGCAAACTGCTCGACCGACGCCAGTGGAGGATTATCTAAGTAAAATGTCATCGGTAGATTAGCAAAACTTACAAACAAAATATCTTTATTAGGCACAATACCCTTCTGTTTGCATACCTGCATAGCATAAAGTGCTACATAATCATTAAAAGTCAGAATTGCTTCGGGTGGTTCGTCCAAAGCCAATAATTCTTCCATTTTTACAATACTATCATCTTTTGATAAATCAGTAGCTTTGATGTATTTGGGCGATGTTTCCAGATTAAATTTCTTGATTGCTGTCAGATAACCATTTAAACGCTCATCGCATACTTCTAGATTCGATGGACCATTCATTAAAGCAATTCGCTTGACGCCTTTACTTATCAAAAATTCAATGGCTTCAAAAGCTCCATCCGTGATACTACAACGTACTTTATTGGCATTAAGGTTTCGAGGCACACGATCGAAAAACACCAATGGTGTACCAAAGTTTTCGACTTCCTTGAAGTGGCTATAATTATTGGTTTCAGCAGCTACTGAAGCAATTACGCCATCAACTCGGCTACTTAGAAACGATTTCAGTGCTTTTTCTTCTCTCTCAAACTTATCTCTTGACTGGCTCACCACTACATTGTAGCCTTTCTCCAAAGCCACATCTTCAATACCTGAAATCGCCATTGAAAAAAACTCTTCTTGTAGGTAAGGCAGTAAAACTCCGATAGTATATGTGCGATTCTTTTTCAGAAAAATAGCGGCTGGATTCGGCACGTAGTGCATTGATTTTGCCAATTCCCAAACTCTTTCTCTCGTTCTTAAGCCGATACGAGTATTATTTTGTAAAGCTCTCGAAACAGTCGAAATAGAAACGCCCAATTTTTGGGCAATTTCCTTGATTGTAGCTTGATGTCTTTGCATTGTATAGATTTTAATAGGTTGAGTATATTCTCGCAAGTTAAATAAAAAAGTGATTTTAAAAAATTTTAAAATCATTCCCTTCAAAACCTAATGACGTATATAGATTGCACAACTTACTAATGTTAACATTGAAAAGAATTGTTTCAAATGGGTCATTATAATCAGAAACCTAAATAGCATTCTTTATGCTAAGAATAAGGCAAATAATCAACGGAATATTATCATTTTGTGCAAACGATTGCAAAATATGAATAATATAGATATGAGTCTTTAATAAGCATTTTTCTTAGAAAAATACATCTTTCTCTACATAAAACATTATTTTACCTATACTTATTAAAAGATTTTAATTTAACTTTAGGCGATGTTTAATCAAAATGTTTATTAACCTTAATCAAAAAATTTCTATGAAAAAATTTACTCTGCGGGCATTAGTAGTACTACTTCTCGGAGCGGTAGGAGCATTGTCTGCTCCGAATGCTTTTGCCAAAGCTGGTTCGGGCAAATTTCTTGAGCAAAAAGTTTCGGGAAAAGTAACCGATGCTGAAAAAGGAGAAGCTCTTCCAGGAGTAAGCATTCTCATCAAAGGCACTCAAAAAGGTACAACAACTGATGCGAATGGTGAGTATTCTATTGCGGTGGCTGATAGTAAAGCGGTGTTAGTGTTTAGCATCGTTGGCTATGAGCCTCAAGAAATTGTCGTTGGAAATCGTGCAACAATCAATGTGGGTATGGCAACTGACACAAAAACGCTCGGTGAAGTTGTTGTGGTAGGTTATGGTGTACAGAAAAAAGAAACCATTACTGGTTCGGTAGCATCGGTAAAAGGTTCGGAGCTAATCAAGTCACCAACAGTAAACTTGAGTAACTCAATCGCAGGTCGTATGGCGGGCGTTGTGGCAGTAAACCGTAGTGGTGAGCCAGGTGCTGACGGTTCGGCAATCCGTATTCGTGGTTCGAACACACTCAACAATGGTGATGCCCTTATTGTAGTTGATGGAATTCCGAATCGTGCAGGTGGACTTGACCGTATCAATCCAAATGACATCGAAAGTGTTTCAGTTTTGAAAGATGCTTCGGCGGCCATTTATGGTTCTCGTGCGGCGAATGGTGTAATCTTGATTACTACCAAACGTGGAAAAACTGGTAAACCAGTAGTTTCATACTCAGCAAACCAAGGTTTTTCCCAACCAACAGTAATCCCTAAATTGACAGATGCAGCTCAGTATGTGAGTATGCTTAATGACCTTGATATTTATGGTTTACCCGTAAGCGAATGGTCAGCAGCTAATGCGGCTTACAAATCGACTGGTTCTTTTACACGTCCTAATGGAACAATTAGAAAAGCTCCGTTTTCACCAACAGATATTCAAAAATATTCTGATGGTTCTGACCCTTGGCTATACCCGAATACAGATTGGTATAAAGCCACTTTGAAAACTTGGTCACCACAAACGCAACATAACTTACAGATTTCAGGCGGAACTGAAAACGTAAAATACTTAGCATCACTTGGTTACCAAAATCAAGATGGTTTCTATAAAAATTCGGCTACTGCTTACCAACAATATGATATTCGTTTGAATTTAGATGCTAAAATTAACAAGTATATCAACTTAAATGTTGGTATTTTAGGTCGTGAAGAAGCACGTAACTATCCTACTCGTTCGGCAGGTGCTATCTTCAGAATGCAGATGCGTGGAAAACCACAACAACAAGCCTACTGGCCAAATGGTCTTCCAGGCCCTGACATCGAAAATGGTGAAAACCCAGTTGTAATCACTACTGACTTGTCTGGTTATGACCGTCAAAAACAAGATTATATTCAAACAAATGGCTCACTTGATATTCAAATTCCTTGGGTGAAAGGCTTGAAAATTACAGGAACAGCAGCGATTGACAAAAGACTCGGCACAAGAAAATTATGGCAAATTCCATGGACACTTTACCAACAAGGTTCTGGATTTGAAGCAGATGGCACAACCCCTAAGCTTGTTGCAAGTAAAAGAGGTCCAGCCGAACCAAACTTGAACCAATCTTATGACGACCAATTGAATATCTTGTTGGGTACTGTTGCTACTTACGAACGTACATTCGGCAATCATGGTCTTACTGTGTTAGCAGGAACAAATACTGAAACTATCGAAGGAAATAACTTTAATGCTTTCCGTCGTTATTTCATCTCACCAGCTCTCGACCAAATGTTTGCAGGTGGTGACTTGGAGAGAAACAACGGTGGTGGTGGTTATGAAACTGCTCGTATCAACTATTTTGGTCGTGTGGCTTATAACTTCAAAGAGAAATATTTAGCTGAGTTTTTGTGGAGATACGATGGCTCTGACCGTTTCCCTAAAGCAACACGCTATGGTTTCTTCCCTGGTGTAATGGCAGGTTGGGTAATGTCAGAAGAGAAATTCATGAAAAGCCTTTCATTTATTAGCTTCTTGAAATTGAGAGGTTCGTGGGGACAATTGGGTAATGACCAAGTAAACCTTCCTAACTCTAATACGCCTGCTACTTATCAGTATTTGTCAACTTACGGTTTCCGTAGCTATATCTTGGGTGATGCCGAGCAAAAAACGTTGTTTGAAACTCGTCTTCCAAACGAAAACATTACTTGGGAGGTTGCCTCTAATTCAAACTTTGGTTTAGAAGGACAATTATTCAACGGTAAAATCAGTTTTGAAATGGACTATTTTGTGAATAAGCGTTCAAAAATCCTTTGGTTCAAAAATGCTTCAGTGCCGCAATCAACTGGTATTACGCTTCCTGCACAAAACTTTGGTGAAGTATCTAACCGTGGTTTCGACTTTAATGTTGGCTACCGTGGCCAAACTGGTGAATTTAAGTATAATGTAAGCGTAAACGGTGGTTATGCTAAAAACAGAATTGATTTCTGGGATGAAGCTCCTGGTGCTCCTGAATGGCAACGTACTACTGGTCGCCCAATGAATACTTTCATGGCTTACCTTTACGATGGTGTATTTAAAGACCAAGCAGCTATTGATGCTCGTGGCATTGACTACTCAGCAATCGTAAAAGAACTTCGCCCTGGAGATATGAAGTACAAAGATTATAATGGCGATGGTAAAATCACTCCAGATGACCAAGTAAGAACCGATAATACAACGCTTCCTCTCTTCCAAGGTGGTATCAACTTGGGTGGTCAATACAAAAACTTCGACTTAACAATCTTGATTCAGGGTGCTGCTGGTGCAAAACAATACGTAAGTGCAGGTGAAATGGGTAATATCGGTAACTATTTACTTGATATTTATCAAAACCGTTGGACAATTGACAATCCAAGTGATGTACACCCACGTATCGCTAACCGCTCTGACCAATACTATTCAAATAATAACACTTATTGGTTAAGAAGTTCAGATTATATGCGTCTGAAAAACTTTGAGTTAGGTTATACAATTCCTGAGTCAATTGGCAAAAAAGTTGGTTTTAGCAGTATGAGAATTTATACAAGTGGTGTCAACTTGTTTACGATTGACAAATTGAAAGTATTTGACCCAGAAACAGCAAGTACAACTGGTCAGTACTATCCTCAATCAAGAGTTATAAACTTAGGCTTAAATGTTAAATTTTAATTAATAGAAAAATGAAAATGTATAAAAAATTAATTTTGTCATTCTTTGCAGTTTCGTTTTTTACGATTAGTTGTAATGATGACTTTGTAGATACCAAACCACTCGACCAGTTATCTGAAAATGTAGTTTGGGGCGATGCGGCTTTAGCAGAAGCTTTTGTAAGCGAACTTTATGGTGGCCTAGGAGTTGGTGGTTTTAATGAGCAAATGCTCGCTTCACTAACTGATGAAACTATTTTCACACACCCTGGTAGAGGTATAACAACCATTACCGAAGGTAGAACTAATCCTGCTGACCCAGGTTGGATTAATGGTACTTTGAGTTGGGTAAATATGTATTCACGTATCAGAGCCTGTAATCTTGCATTGAGAAATTTAGCAAACCCACAATTCCCAAATACCAACAAGATTGTTGAACGTTTGCAGGGAGAAGCTAAATTTATGAGAGCTTATTACTACCACCAATTAGTTCGCTACTACGGTGGTGTACCAATCGTAGATAAGGCATTCTCTCTATCAGATACAGATTTCTTGTCTGCCCGTAATACTTTTGAAGAGTGTTTAAACTTTATCGTGAAAGACCTCGACGAAGCGGCAGTATTGCTTGATGGAAAATCACTTCAAAAAGGCCGTGCAACGAAGGCATCTGCTTTGGCTCTAAAATCTCGTATGTTGATTTATGCTGCCAGTGATTTGTATGATGTACCAACTGCCAAAGCAAAATCGAAAGCAATGGCTGCTTTCGGAAAACCAGAATTGATGGGTTTTCCAAGTGGCAACCGCACTGAACGTTGGCAAAAAGCTAAAGCTGCCGCAAAAGCAGTGTTAGATTTACCAGGATTTGGATTCCAATTAGGACTTACTGCTCCTGTTTCAGCCGATGTTGCAGCAACCAACTATATGAATCAATCTTTGGCAAGAAATGGTGGGCAAAACGAAATCATCTTTGGACGCTACTTTATCCAAAGTAAAAACGAAGATGGTGGACGTGTTGGTCTTTTCAACGGACCAAATGGTTATAACAACTGGGCTGGAAATACGCCAATCCAAGAGTTGATTGATGATTATGAAATGATGGATGGCTCGAAATTCGACTGGAACAAGCCTGAACACGCAAAAGCTCCTTACGATAACCGTGACCCACGTATGAAATCAACTATCTTGTATGAAGGTTCACCTTGGAAACCACGTTCGGCAAGTGCAGCCCCACTTGACCCTGCCAACCAAATCCAAACTGGTGAATATGAAGTTGTTTCTGGTGGTGCTAAAAAAGTTCACTTCGGTTTAGATACTCGTAAAAGTAGCATCGAAGACTGGAATGGTAGCTACACTGGCTATTATATGCGTAAGTTTACAGACCCAAATCCAGGTTTAGTTGACCAAAACTCTTGGCAACAAATTCCTTGGCCGTTTTTACGCTATACTGAGGCAATTTTCAACTACGTTGAGGCTTGTATCGAACTTGGCGAAGACCTTGAGGCTCAAAAATGGTTAAATCAAATTCGTTTCCGTGCAGGTATGCCAGCAATTACAGAAACTGGCGACGCTCTACGCCAACGTTACCGCAACGAACGTCGTATCGAAATGGTATTTGAAGAACAACGCTACCACGATGCTCGTCGTTGGATGATTGCACCAACAACACTCGGACGAAAAGCAAGTATTATTGTAGTGAAAGGTACATTAAAAGCAGGTAAAAACGTTTCCACTTACAAATACGACCCAACTAACTACGATTATTCTTATACTGTCGGTAAAATTGACCCAGGTAAAGAAAATCGTAACTGGGATGATAAAATTTATTTCTTACCAATTCATCGTGACGAAATGAACCGTAACAGCAAATTAATCCAAAACCCTGGATACTAATCTTTTGTTATAAGACAATCGGGTAGTCAGAAGTATTAAAACTTTTGGCTACCCTTTTTTTATTCAAATAACTTCCCTAAAGTTTAAAACTTTCGGGAAGTTATGCACAACTTTGTATATTTGTTCTATAATCTCAAGCTTACATATTTTTATCTCAATCGGAGATTTATAACCTAAAAATGAAAATTTCTACCATCACATACCTATTATCAATAAGTCTATTCTTTTCTTCCTGTAAAAACTCTCCATCTGAAGAAAATACAAACGAAGAACAAGATAAACAAGAACCAATCTTTACCCTACTTTTCCCAGATAAAACTAATATTGACTTTCAGAATGTCATTAACGAAGGCCTAAATACCAATGTATTGATGTACGAATATTTCTATAATGGTGGCGGAGTAGCAGTTGGTGATGTAAACGGTGATGGACTTGAAGACCTTTACTTTACAAGTAATATGCAGCAAAATAAATTGTATCTGAATAAAGGGACGATGCAATTTCAAGATATTACCACTAAAGCAGGTGTAGCAGGTAGAGAAGGCCCATGGAAAACTGGCACAACGATGGCAGATATTAATGCCGATGGGAAACTGGATATTTATGTGTGTCATTCAGGAAATCTACAATCCGAAAAGAAAGCAAACGAACTGTTCATCAATCAAGGTAACGATGCCCATGGAATTCCAACTTTTGTAGAACAAGCAGCAAAATTTGGACTTGATAGCCCTGCCTCAAGCACAAACGCCTATTTCTTCGATGCCGATAAAGATGGAGACTTAGATATGTTCTTGCTCAATCATAACATAAAATCCCTGCCAGTTCTTGATGAAACCCGTACGGCAGCCCTCACTAAAGTTGACGATGCAGTGAGTGGTTCGAGGTTTTACCGCAATGATAATGGATTTTTCAAAGATATAACTCGCCAAGCAGGCATTCAAAGTTCGGCACTATCTTATGGTTTGGGAGCAGGAATTGCTGATATTAACCAAGATGGCTGGCCAGATATTTATGTAAGTAATGATTATGCTGTGCCTGACCGCCTGTACATCAATAATCAAAAAGGAGGATTCAGAGAAGTAAGCCACGAACAAATCGGACATACTTCTAATTTTTCGATGGGAAATGATGTTGCCGATATAAACAACGACCAACTACCTGATATTTTTACGCTTGATATGCTTCCCGAAGATAATCGTCGTCAGAAATTATTGATGTCGCCTGATAATTATGATAAATTTGATTTGGGCGTAAGGTCTGGTTTTCATTACCAGTATATGCGAAATATGCTCCAACTCAACAACGGAAATGGCACTTTTAGCGAAATTGGACAGGTTTCAGGAATTTCGAACACCGACTGGAGCTGGGCGGCACTTTTTGCCGATTATGACAACGATGGTTGGAAAGACCTATACATCACCAACGGCTATCTGCACGACTATACGAATCTTGATTTCTTGAAATACATGGATGACTTCATGGCAACCAAACAAGGTGGTTTTCAACGAACCGATGTACTTGAATTAGTGCAAAAAATGCCTTCATCGAATGTAAAAAACTATATTTTCAGAAATAATGGGAAGCTAAACTTTAAAGACCAAACCACAAATTGGGGAATGGGTGAGCAATCGAATAGTAGTGGGGCGGCTTATGCTGATTTAGATAATGATGGAGATTTAGATTTGGTTGTAAATAACATCAATTCGCCCGCATTTATTTATCAAAATGAAGCGAATACCAAGCTTGGCAATCAGTTTTTGAAGGTAAAACTCAATGGTGAAAACGGCAACAAAATGGGAATTGGAGCAAAAGTTTATCTTTATGCCCAAGGAAATACTCAATACCAAGAACAAATGCCTACTCGTGGTTATCAGTCAAATGTGAGTTTTGTGATGAATTTTGGTTTGGGCAAAAATACCAAAATAGATTCGGTAAAAGTAGTTTGGAATTCGGATAAAAGTCAAGTTTTGAAAAACGTTCAGGCGAATCAAACTTTGGTTTTGGAAGAAAAAAATACTTCTGCAAAACTAAATCCAAACATTCACAACAACACGTTTTTTGCAGAAATAACTTCACCAATCGTTTCAGTTCAAAACAAAACCACGCATAATGACTTTAAAAGACAACCTCTATTGACTAATTCTCAGTCATTTATTAGTCCAATTATGGTCAAAGGTGATGTAAATAAAGATGGCCTCGAAGATATATTTATAGGCGGAAGCTACGGAAAAGGTAGCGAACTTTACATTCAATCGAATGGTACTTCTTTACAATTCATAAAGAAACCTTTCCCTTCTAACCCCAATGCAGATGTAAGTGATGCTGTTTTCTTCGATGCAAATGGCGACGGTTTCCAAGATATTTATGTGGCTTATGGTGGCTACGGAAATTTCACCGAAAGCGACCCTAATTTACAAGACCAATTATTTTTGAATAACGGAAAAGGCGATTTTCAACTTAGCCCTTCTGCCCTACCCGCTATGCTCACAAGTACTGGTTGTGTACGAGTAGCCGACATCAACGGAGACTCAAAACCAGACCTTTTTGTGGGCGGGCGAGTTTCTATCGGTAAATATCCAAACATTCCTCGCAGTTATGTGTTGATTAATGAAGGCAAAGGGAACGGGGCGTCGCCACTATTTAAAGAAAACACACCCGAAAATATAAAAAATATCGGCATGGTTACGGATGCTGCTTTTGTTGATTTAAACAAAGATAAAAAGCAAGAATTGATAATAGTTGGCGAATGGATGCCTATAACGGTTTTTGAAAATGAAAATGGAAAACTAACTGATAAAACCGAAAATTATTTTGACCGAAAACTATCTGGCTGGTGGAATAAACTTGTAGTAGAAGACCTCAACAGCGATGGTGCACCCGATTTATTGGTCGGAAATTTAGGTTTAAATAGCCAAGCCAAAGCAAGCGATAAACAGCCTGTAGAACTATATTATAAAGATTTTGATGATAATGGTAGCATCGACCCTATTTTGTGTACATATATTCAAGCACAAAGCTATCCGTATCTAACTCGTGACGAATTATTAGAGCAAGTGCCAACCAAACGCCCCAAATTTACGTCTTACGATAGTTATTCAAATGCAACTTTAACCGATATTTTCGGTGAAGACGAACTAAAAGACGCTAAAAAACTCGAAGCTAATTATCTAAAAACAGCACTTTTAGTTCAAAATCAAGCAGGACAGTTTGAAGAAAAACCCTTGCCAATCGAAGCACAATTTGCTCCAATATTTACGATAACAATCTTAGATTACGACAAAGATGGAAACAAAGACCTTATTTTAGCTGGTAATTTGAATAAATCACGCTTAAAATTTGGCAAGTATGATGCCAACTATGGCCTATTGCTGAGAGGGGATGGTAAAGGAGAGTTTGCAAGCATTCCGCAACGTCGATCGGGCTTTAATTTACAAGGAGATGTACGCTCATCATTATCAATAAAAAACAATATATTTTTTGGTATCAACCAGCAAAACATTCGAGCATTTAAAATAAATTATTAAGATTCAACAAAAACATCATACATTTTCTTGAAATCATACAAAAACAAATTATGTGCAATGCTTTGCAATGTTATGAATTAATCAAAATATTGATAGTCAAACGATTGCACACCAAAGGCTATACGTGATATCTAAAACTATTTATACAGAACATTAAAAAAAACACTATTTTTGATAACAGTAGAAAAAAAGTGATTAAGTTAACAAAACATTCGTAGAAGCCCCTAAGTTTCTTGGGGCTTTCTTTTTTCCAAACGTTTGAAAGGTTAGTATTTTGGAGTATTTTTCATAAAATTCTAAACCTTTGAATCAAACTGCCATTATCTCTATTATAACATTATGACAAACGCTATTTTAACCAAAAAATTTAAAGAATATTTCAACACAAACCCTACACTTTCAGTTAGAGCTCCAGGCCGCATTAATCTCATAGGTGAACATACGGATTATAATAATGGATTCGTGTTGCCTGCTGCAATCGACAAAGCCATTTATTTTGCTATTTCACCTCGAAACGACCAAAAATGTGTAGTTTATGCTTATGATTTAGATGATTTGTACGAATTTTCATTAGATAATCTCCAAAAATCAGAAAAAGGATGGGCTAATTTTTTAATTGGAGTTTTGGCAGAAATCACCTCTAAAGGCAAACAAATCAATACAGGATTTAACGTGGTCTTTGGTGGAGATGTTCCACTTGGTGCTGGCTTGTCATCATCTGCAGCAGTTGAAAGTGGCATTGGTTTTGCCCTCAATGAGCTATATAATTTAGAATTTTCTAAACTTGATTTGGCACTAATTGCCCAACAAGCCGAACATAAATACGCAGGCGTAAATTGTGGAATAATGGACATGTTTGCTTCGATTCATGGCAAAGAAAATGCAGTAATCAAACTTGACTGTCAAGACCTTAGTTTTGAATATTTCCCATTCGATTTCCCCGATTACACCCTTGTTTTATGCAACACAGGAGTAAAACACAACCTCGGTGACAGTGAATATAATCAACGCCGAGCCGAATGTGAAGAAGGTATAAAAATACTTCAAAGTGCGTTTCCTCAGGTCGATAGTCTGCGAGATGTAACGATGCAAATGCTAAGTAGTCAAGCCGATAAACTGTCGCCGATAGTTTACAAACGTTGCAAGTATGTTGTTGAAGAAATTGAACGAGTAAGTATTGCCTGTAAAGCTCTCGAAAATGGTAATTTAAGCATCTTTGGGCAAAAAATGTTCGAAACTCACGAAGGATTAAGCAAAGAATATGAAGTCAGCTGTCCCGAATTAGACTTTTTGGTTGAGCAAAGCCAAGATTTTGAAGCAGTGGTAGGAGCAAGAATGATGGGTGGTGGCTTTGGTGGTTGTACTATAAATTTAATAAAGGCCGATGCAGTTGATGAATTCATTAAAAAAATGAGTTTTGCATATCATCAAGCTTTTAATATTCAGCTACAAACATACATTGTAAATATCTCAAATGGTGTTGAAGCCATAGAAAAAGAGCTGGTGATGAATTAATTTTTTGAGAGAAAAATGCTTAAATTGCAAAATATAATGAAATTAAGATACTCGTAAATCATAATTTCAAAAGCTAAACGCAATAAAACTATGACTCTCGAACAAATTGATTTAAACAAAACATATACTTATGCCGATTACTCAAATGGAATTTTAAGGTAAGTGGTATTCCGCAACGTATAGAATTGATAAAAGGAAAAATCTTCAAGATGTCGCCCGCACCAGCACGGAATCATCACGAAAGTCTTCGATTTATTTTCAGTAAATTAGATAGATTTTGGGATAAGAGTCCTTGCCGATTGATGTTCGTCTGACGCCTCGCAAAGACGCTAAACGCAATAAAGTTCATACTATCGTTCAGCCCGACTTATGTGTGATTTGTGATTTAGACAAATTATTATGATGATGGCTGTGTTGGAGTTCCTGACCTAATCGTAGAAATTCTTTCGCCAGGCAATAGCCGCAAAAAAATGAAAGAAAAATTTGAAGTATATGAAGAAAACGGCGGAAAAGAATACTGGCTCATCTATCCTTTCGATGAATACGTAATGGTTCATACTTTAAACAAAAAAGTTAAATTTATTGGCAGCAAACTTTTGGTTGAAGGTAAACTTATCCAATCTACTGTACTGCCAGGCATTGAAATTGAAGAAGTTTTTAAATACTAACTTTCGCTAAAATCCGCTTTTCATAAAAATACTTACAAAATTATTGCATGAACAGAGTAAAAAACCTCGAAAAATTACAAAACGAAGAATTTGATATTTGCATCATTGGTGGGGGTGCGAGCGGTGCAGGCTGTGCCTTAGACGCAGTTCTACGAGGCTTCAAAGTAGCTCTGATTGAAAAACAAGATTTTGCTGCTGAAACTTCGTCTAAATCAACTAAACTGATTCATGGCGGTGTACGATACTTAGAACAAGCGTTCAAAAACCTTGATTTTGCTCAACTCCGTCAGGTAAAACATGGTCTCGAAGAACGCCACACAGTTATCCGAAATGCCCCACATTTGGCTCATCCTTTGGCGTTGATTACCCCTGTCTTTAGTTGGTTTGAGGGTTTTTACTTCAAAATTGGACTTACAATCTATGGTTTTTTCGCAAAAAATGATTCAATGCCCAAAGCTGAATGGCTCAATAAAAAAGAAACATTTGAGCATATTCCTACGCTAACACCCAAACTCCATAGCTCGGTTATGTACTACGATGGCCAGCTTGATGATGCTCGCTATTGTTTGGCTCTCGCCCACTCAGCCGACGAAGCAGGAGCAGTTGTAGTCAATCATGCCTCAATTACAGGTTTTGAAAAAGATACTCAAGGAAAACTGAAAACAGCTATCGTTACAGATAATTTATCTGAAAAAAATATCACTGTAAAAGCCAAGCTGTTCATCAATTGCACTGGCCCACACGGAGATAGCATCAGACTTTTGGCAAATCCTGACCAAGAAAAACGCTTACGTCCAAGCAAAGGTGTACATATTATGCTTCCGCACGAAGTTTTACGTAGCCAAGATGCAATGTTGATTCCAAAAACCAAAGATGGACGAGTAATTTTTGTGATTCCGTTTGAAAGAGAAGTAATGGTAGGAACAACCGATGACGAATACCGTGATTTAGAAAAAGAGCCTATCTTAGTTGAACAAGAAATCGACTTTTTACTCGATACGCTTCGCCCATATTTGGCTAAAGTTCCCGAAAAATCAGCAATAAAATCAGGCTTTGGTGGTTTACGTCCGCTCATTGCTTCTTCTGGCTCTAAAGCTACCAAAAAACTCGTGCGTGACCATGAAGTGGAATATGACGAAAAATCTAACTTATTGAGTTTACTGGGTGGAAAATGGACGACCTACCGCTTAATGGCAAAAGATACCATTGACGAGGCCTGTAAACTTTTGAATAACGAAACTGAATGTAGAACTGAGCAACACTACTTGATTGGCGGAGAAAATTATACTTTTGAAGAATGGAAAAATATTCAGGAAAAGTATAAGCTCGACGAAGATATTTGTCAGCATTTAGTGAAAAAATATGGGACTAAGGCTAATGATGTGCTGGAAAACTCCAATCAAACTGACCGAATTCATCAAAACTATCCTTTCATCAAAGCCGAAGTTATTTATACAATCCGAGAAGAAATGGTAGGTAGTTTGAGAGATTTTTTTGCTCGCCGTACTCGAATGGAATTAATGGATTGGCAGGCAACATTTAGTTCGGTTGATAACGTTGCCGAAATCATGGCTGTTGAATTAGCTTGGTCAGAAACTCAAAAACAAGTAAACATTACTGAATACAAAAAGCTTCTGAAAAATTTTATGCAAACGGCAAATATTCATTAAAAGTAGTTGAATATCAAATCGAATGTCCTAAACTCAACCCTGCCCCAAATCTGAAATGATTTTCGACATATATTGGTGTCAAATGAATTTTATAGAAAAAACATCCGACTTCCCCACTTAACAAACTGCTTTCTAATTCCATGAATGGGAGTAAGATAAATTTTCCGTTTCACTCAAAATCAGTTGGGTGGTTCGTAATTACAAATATAGGAATCTTAAAGAGAAACCCCCAAGCTAACACCTCCACGAAGTTCATATTTACCGAATGAATAAGAAGGAGTTACATTTACCCTCAAAAAAACTACTCTGGGGTGTGGAGGAATATCAAAAATAACTTGTTGTCGCAACCCCAAAATCCCAAATATGTAGCTACGAGTTTCAGCACTTCTATACGCAACGGGCGTTAAGCCAGTACCCATTTCAACAAACCATTCTGCCGCAATTTTCGATGGTGCTGATTTGCACCTTACACTCACTCTTTTGTTGATACCTTTACGAAGATTATTAATCAAATAATTATAGGTAACCGACGTTGGAATCGAAACACCTCCACCATTGGCAACCTGACCAACCCCAGTAGATTGGCCACCGGGCAAAAAACCAATTCCTGTACGTAATGCTAAAAAACTGTTTTGCCACCTAACCGGCAGATATTCTACATTTATCGAGCCCAATGGACTAATCGCAAAAGACTCCGCCATGATAGCTGTACGATATCGTGTACGATACATTATCTGAGCATTAGTTGTCTCGAACAATGTGATTAAAATAATGAGGGTTAGAAAATACTTCACTCGATTATAGGATTACGTCAATTAAAGTAAGATAAAAACGTGCCAAAATATATACATTGAAATAATATTTTTGTGTTTTTCTAACCATTAGAATGCTTTAAAAACGAATTTTAAGTGTAAAAAATTACAAATTCAAATCATTATACATAAAAAAGACGGGACAGCCCGTCTTTTTTATGTATAATGTATCAAAAGTTTCTTACAAATTCTTCACCAATTCCTTTTGTTTTGCAGTTAATCTAAACCTTTCGCCATAAGTATCTGCCAAGCGTTCTACCTCATTCAAAAAAGTTTCTGTTCCTACAAAATCAGGAAAATTGAGCGTTCCACCCGCATATGGAGGAAATCCCCAGGCCAAAATCGAACCGATATTGCCATCTAATTTTGTCATTAAAACACCTTCATCCATACAACGAATCGACTCAACCACTTGGCGGTAGAGTAAGCGTTTTTTTACTTCCTCAACATCAGGTTGAATTTCTGAAACTGGAAAATATTCAGCCAAGCCTTCCCACAAATGCTTCTTCCCTCCTTCTGGATACTCGTAAAAACCTTTCTTGTTTTTCTTACCAAAACGCCCTAAATCTTCAACCATCATTCGGGTCACTTGATATGCTCCATCTTCTTCAGTCAGTGCTCCATCGGCAATACTTTGCTTCGATATTTTCAAGGCTAAATCTAAAGCCACTTCATCCGAAACTGCCAAAGCACCGACTGGCATTCCTGCATTTTTTCCTGCGTTCTCGATCAAAACAGGGTCAACACCATCTTTTAATAAGGCAATTCCTTCGGTGGTGTAAGTACTAAAACAACGAGAAGTGTAAAACCCACGAGAATCATTGACCACAATTGGCGTTTTGCGAATTTTCTTCACGAAATCAACCGCTAAAGCCACTGCATAATCAGATGTTTCTTTGCCACGAATCAGCTCAACGAGCATCATTTTATCAACTGGAGAGAAGAAGTGAATACCGATAAAATTTTCTGGTTTTGCCGAAGCCTTTGCCAAACCTGTAATCGGAATTGTGGAAGTATTTGAGCCAAACACACCGCTCTCAATTAACATTGGCTCTGCTTCTTTGGTAACTGTTGCTTTCAAATCACGGTTTTCAAAAACAGCCTCAATAATCAAATCACAACCTTTCAAATCGGCCACATCGGCCGTTGGCTTTATCAAACTCAATAGTTTTTCACCTTTATCAGCTGTGGTTTTACCTCTTTCAATACCTTTCTGCACCAAGCCTCTCGAATAATCTTTCCCTTTTTCGGCCGCTTCGATACTTACATCCTTCAAAACAACTTCAATCCCCGCCATTGCCGATACATACGCAATACCTGCACCCATAAATCCAGCACCCAAAATACCAAGTTTTTTGACATCAGTAACAGGTATATTTTTGGGACGACTGGCACCTTTATCGGCTTCGTTTTTGCCCAAAAACATTACTCCGATTAAATTCTTAGCTTCACGAGAAGTAGCAACTTTTACAAAATAGCGAGCCTCAATTGGAATCGCTCTATCCATATTTACTTGTAAGCCTTCATAAACGCACGAAAGAATCGCAATCGGTGCAGGATAATTTCCTTTAGTTTTATCCATAATCATGGCCGTTCCGCCCGCAAAGGTTCTCATTCCTGTTGGCGACTGAACGTTTCCGCCTGGTACTTTATAATTTTCACGAGCCTTGATTGCTCCTGTTTTCTTATCAAATTCATCCCACGGTTGAATAGCTTTCGGGTTAGCCAAAATCCATTTCATGGCTTTTTCCATCATTTCTTCACGAGTAACCGCAATATCATTGACCATGCCGTAGCCCAATGCTTCTTTTGGCGAAATACGTTTTCCTTCAACCATCAACATCAAGGCAGCTTCCATACCAATAATACGTGGCAAACGTTGAGTTCCGCCGCCCCCAGGAAGCAAACCAAGCTGCACTTCGGGCAAGCCAATAACAGCTTTGGGATTATCAAGAGCAATGCGGTAATGACACGACAAACAAACTTCGTAACCTCCGCCCAATGCCGTTCCATTCATGGCTGCTACCACTGGCTTTCCACAAGTTTCGAGTTTACGAAAAATAGCATTAAAATCAAGCGAAAACTTGTGCATTTCGCTTTGGTCTTTGCTATTATTACGCAAAATCATCTTTACATCAGCTCCTGCTATAAACTCATTTTTTTCGGAAGTGATGATAATTCCTCTTACTTCGGGGTCAGCGTAAGCAGTTTCGAGATGCCCCTCAAATTCAGGAATCGAAATATCGTTCATAACGTTCATCGGCGAAGTGGTCATGTTCCAACTGATAATCGCCACGTTGTTTTCTACTTTATAGTTAATTTCCATTAGATGGTTGAATATTACTGTTTCAAAATACCGTATGCTTGCATACTATTTGCAAATATAAAAAATATGTTTAATTTTATTTTGTTATTTTTGTTAAATAATCAGTTAATCTGGAAACCATGACATTGCATCCAACGAAAGCAGATACAGTCAAAAAGGTGATTGGCTCTCCACTGAGTAGTACAAATTTAAACGACGACGAATTCTATGATTTTTGCCAAGAAAACGACAGTTTGAAATTTGAAAGAGACGAGAAGGGAAATGTTATTGTTATGCCAAACACAGGAGGAAAAACAGGAATTAAAAATTCAGAAATTACGACTGAATTAACAATTTGGAATAGAATCAAACGAAGTGGAAAAGTTTTCGATTCTTCTACAGCTTTTCGATTAGCTACTTCGGCAGTGCGTTCGCCTGATGCTTCATGGGTTTCTAATGAACGCTGGAATAGTTTGACGGATAACGAAAAAACAAAATTCCCTCCGCTTTGCCCTGAATTTGTAGTTGAACTAATGTCTGAAAATGATAATCTGAAAGATGCTCGCACTAAAATGCAAGAACAATGGATAGAAAATGGTTGTAAATTGGGTTGGCTGATAAACCCTGCCACCGAAACAGTATATATTTATCGTGAAAATGGCGAGGTACAAATCGTAGAAGGATTTGACAAAAAACTTTCTGGTGAAAATGTTTTACAAGGTTTTGAACTGGATTTGAAAGTTTTGAAATAGTTATTCGGTGGTTGAATAAAACCACCGAATAACTATTGAAACCAAATCCTAATTTTTACCTAAAATTTGAGTAATAAAAGATAAAAACGTTATTTATTAAGCCAATTATCCTCTATAAGGCAACAGTTCTCCCATTTCACCACGACCATAGCGGCGTTTTGTGTCGGCCATTTGTTCGGGAGTAGTCATTACAAAAGGCCCTCCGTAAGTAATGGGTTCTTTCAAAGGAACAGCCGTTCCGAACATAAATTCAAGCCCTTCTTCACCCGCAGTAATCACAACTTGATTTCCTTCAGTCGAGAAATTGACCATACTTTGGGCTAAAACTTCCTGATTTTCTATGTTACCATTTCCATTCAGTGTATAAATAAAAGCCATTTCTTGAGCATCTAAGGCAATTGTTTTTCCAGCATTTAGATAAACATGAAACAGATTCACGTTCGTAACCATCTGATAATCAGAACGTTGATCATTATATTCACCATGCACAATTCTTAGTTTATAATCTTCCATGCTTATCTCTGCGATTTCGTTGGCACTCGCATGAATAGCTTTGGGTTCAACCAAACGGTCTTTATCGGCATGATTAATCCAAATCTGAAAACCATGGGCTTCAACTCCAGTTACCTTCGGAAATTCATCGTGTTGCAAACCTCGTCCAGCCTGACTAATATGCAATCCTCCTGGCTCAATTTCGCTGAAATCACCTAAACTATCACGGTTAATAAAACTATTTTTACTATCGGGTAGCATATAGGTCATCACCGAAATTCCTGCGTGTGGATGAGGACCAAAAACAGGTCTATCCATCAGGTATTCAGTAAAAACCAAAACAGGTTCAATTGGATATTGACTCGCAAACATATCTACGCCTTTGAGTCCTGGGAATGCTGGTTTGAAATGTAATTTTGTGTGTTTGATTATTTGCTTATTCGCTTTCATTTCTTTATTAAATTTTGATAAGACAAAGATAATGCGTCTATAAAGCAAAATTCAAGGTAAAAAAGGTAGTATAAATGGTAGTTTTTTCGGTATTATTTATTTCTATACTCAAATGGAGTCATTTGTTCGGAAGTCTTAAACGCTTTAGTGAAATAAGAGGGGTCATCAAAGCCAAGCCAAAAACTGATTTCTTTGATATTCATTTCGGTTTGCTTCAAAAGACTTTTTGCTTCTTCCATGAGCAATTGCTCAATTAAATTTTTAGGACTTTTACCCGTTTGCTCTTTGATTACTTCACTAAGATATTTTGGTGTAATATTGAGTTTATCGGCATAAAACAACACATCTTTATTTTCGAGATAATGGGTATTTATCAAACTACAAAAAGCCTTTGCCAATTGTTGTTTTCGAGAAAACTTTTTGCTATCTAATTGATTATCAATATATAATATTTCAATTTTCTCAATAACCGCCATTATCAAGGGAGCAACAATTTTGGGATATTTTTGATGATTATTTATATTTTGAAAAATATTATCAAAGAAGCCAAAATCGGTATCGCTTAATGAAATAACGTGCTGAATTCCTGCCCTAAATACCCGAGATTCGTTGAGAAAAGCAGCATTAATTGATGTTTGAAAAATATCAGATGTAAAAAAGAGAGCGGTATGTTTCAAATCCCAATGATTATCGAGCCAATGTCTGATAATACTTGGCCCAATAACTAATAAATCTTTGGCTTTGAGTTGATAATCTTCAATACCAATTCTTAACGAACGCTCGCCTTCATAAACCAAACCGATTCCGTAAAAATAACTCCGAAAAGGATAATCAGGTGCACTTTCAGTAAATAGACTTTGATTGGCAATAAAAAATGATTCATTGGTTTGAGTACGTAAAATTCCTTCTACAAAACGGTGAAATTCAAAGGTTTTTGGCGTTCTCATGATTAGAAAAACAAATGTCTTTTTGAATAACTTCGACTATAACTGAATCTTTTTTGTTTATTTGGGTAAATAAAAGCGTTCGTTTGGCTTCCAAAATCTGAGGTGATAATTCAAAGTACTATTGCATCAAATTCCAGCCTAACCACCTCATTATAAATACTTAAAGAAGCAAACCTACCACAAGGAATTGTCCAATTTATCGCTTCGTGACCAACTGGAAAATCATAGCAGATTGGATAATTATACTCGGCCGTATGCTCAGCAATAATTTCATAGAAAGTTTTGCCAAAAGGTTCGTCGTTTTCTTTTACATCCGAAAAATCTCCAACAATCAGGCCTGCTAAGTTTTTAAGTTTTCCTGCTCGTTTTAGTTGTACCATCATGCGGTCAATGTTGTAGAGATATTCCGAAATATCTTCGATAAACAAGATTTTACCATCAGTATCGACTTCTGATTGCGAGCCAAGCAAATGAGCAAAAATACAAAGATTTCCACCTACAATTTGCCCTGCTCCTACTCCTTGTTTGTTGAAGGGTTTTGATGGAATTGTATAATTTATATCTTTACCAAAAAGAAATGCTTCGAGTTTTTGAACTGAATCATAATCTCTTGTGAACGTTTTGGGCATTGGTGCATGAAGGCTTTGGAAACCCATCACTTGTAGCTGTCCATGCACGGCCGTGATATCAGAAAAACCGATAATCCATTTAGGGTTTTCCTTGAATTTCGTAAAATCAACGGCATCAATGATTCTTGAACTTCCGTAGCCACCTCTGGCCGAAAATACCGCTTTAACCTCTTGATTATCAAGTTGTTGTTGAAAATCTCGCAAGCGAATTTCGTCTGTTCCTGCAAAACCGTAATATGTAGCACTTACTGATTCTCCTACTATTACTTCAACTCCCCAGTTTTCTTGCATGATATTAATCGCCGACTGAATATCGGCAGGGTTTAGCTTGCTGGCAAGGGCTACAATGGCCACTTTATCGCCTTTCTTTAGGAATGGAGGAGAAATTAATGAGTTCATTTTTCGCAATAAGCATTATGCTCTAAGCTATATGCTTTTTATAAATTTTAATTTGCTTAAAGCGTATTGCCAAAAGCCTACTGCATAAATTGTCAAGGATTCAAAGATACGAGGTCGAAATCATGAATTTTACGTAAGTCTAAAATATACCTTTCATCGCCATCGTTTTCGAGCATTGGTTTAAACTTTGCACCCCAAACCAATTCATCATTGAAATATGAATGACGTTTATGAACTGCATCGGCAAAGGTATCATCAATCCCCTCGACGGCAATCATAAATTCAGCATCGGCTTCGGCCAGCGACTCAGGAGTTTCGCCATAAAGTGGACTATCTTCGGTAATGGCGTGAACGATTGTCCAGTTAGTTGGAAAAAAATTCACTTTTGAGCGTTCAAGCGTAAGTCCATAATATTGTCTATTTCTAACGCCATTTTTTTCTTCTACTTTCGAGAAAACCAAACTCACACTCAAATTGATAATTTGATTGCTTTTCTCATTGACCATTCTAAACATAAAAGCGTTAGTATCGAGATACGGAGCAATGATAGCATTTCTACTAAACAAAATTCGAGGATTTGGGCGAGAAAAACGTCCATAAAGCAAACCTGTAATGATAGCAAACATCATTAGACCACTAAGGGCTTCGATACCTGCTACAAAACTGGCAGCAAAACCAACTGGAGCTATACGCCCATAACCAACCGTAGTAAGTGATTGTGCCGAAAAAAAGAAGGCATCCCAGAACTGAGAATGTATATTGGTCATATCAACACCCGCCAAGTGTTCCATGCCAATTAGATAATACAAACTTGCAAAAATGAGATTTAGAACCAAATAAACGCATAGGACGAGAACAAAAAAGGTACTCCAACGAACTGTAATAAGGCGGTTGTATAGATTAAGCCAAGCTTCGAATGATTGACCTACTCGCGTTACATTAAATTGTCCAGAACCAGTGATTAGTCGAGTTTGGCGGTCGGTCATTTTTGTACCGAAGCCTAAATCTTGACGATTACGTTCTTTTTCTACAAGTGAATCTTTTTTCTTCATAAATCTATTGTGTTGCAAATCATGGGCATCGACCGCATTCTGTTAGCTAAGTTTTAAACAGAAACACAATTTTACTATAAAAAAGTTTTCAAAGAAACACAACATCATCAACAACGGACTCACCAACATCTTTATTGATGAGGTCGAGAAGCTTAGTTTTTGCCATGAAAAGCTCTTGACGAAGTGGCGAGGAGTCGATTCGGAGATATAATATTCGGTTTTTAACGTAGATTTCTTTGGTTCGAGAAGCAATAGTTGGCCCCATCATTCGCCCCCAAAATGCTATCAAATAGGTTTCGTTAAAACGAGTTTTTAAGTCAAAAGTTTTTAAAAATGCTTCGATGGCATCTTTCATCGGAGTAGCTTGCGAACGACGGGTGGTTTCTGATGCCATGATTGAAAGATTTAGCGTTAGATGTAAGGAATTATTAGGTCTGAGAGTTAGAAATATATGTAAAAACATTTCATAAATTCTAATTCATGAAACCTAAATCCTGTAATTTATTTCAATAATTCTGCAACTTCAAAACTTACCAAAACCTTTTCGACGTTCGATTTTACAAAAGTATTTGGTGGTAAAGCTATGATTACTTTATCATCAAAGTTTGTAGCTAAACGCTTAGCTGGTACTTTGAGATAAATCACCTTTTCATACTCTTTTAATGCCGACTCTGGACCATCTAAAACAATCTCATTTGGTGATATATTTATTAGACTCGACACCACAAAGTTTTTCTGTAAATCAATACCCAAACTATCCACTTTCAACTTGACTGTTTTCTTTTGTCTTCGCTCAAAATGCAAAGTTGTGGTATCGGCCAAAATATAATTTAACTTAGGTCTTTGTAGTAGATTTGTTAACGACTCAAGTAATGATGCATTGTCTAATCTATTGATTTTCAAAGGGTTGTCAATTTCATAAACCAGTGGTGTTGCATTTGAAAACAGATTATATTTCAATAAATCCCAACCTGTACTCGACATACTTACATTCAACTGCTTGGGTAAAGGTTTGGTCGAAATGTAAAGAGAATCGTTATATTTGATGGTGAGGGGATAGTTGATTTTAGCCGAATATCCCGATTTGTTTAGAGAGTTTAGCAACCAAATTACGAAGGCAGCTAAAAAGCACAGTACTAAGGTTCGTAGATTCATTTTTAGTCGATGGACGACGGTCAATAGACCATCGTTCAAAAAGTTTTTTCAATTGACTATGGTCTATCGACCATCGACTAATTTATTTTTTTCTTGCGATGGATGTTTTATCGAAAGTCAATCTTGCACCGCCACCTGCTGAAACTGTTACAGTTGATTCGTCTTTTGAAACGATTTTACCATGCATTCCACCGAAAGTTACGATTTCATCTCCTTCTTTCAATTCTTCAACCATTTTCTTTTGGTCGCTTGCCTTTTTTTGTTGTGGGCGAATCATGAAGAAGTAAAATACTGCTATCATTCCGACCATCATCACTATCGAAAACATACCATTTCCACTCTGTGCTTGTAAAAGAATCATTATTTTAATTTTTTTGGTTAGATTATGTGCTGAAAACTCTTATTTCTGTAATTTTTACTACTGTGGCTTTACTGTATTTGCTATATCTTTTCCTTGTACAACTGCCGTAAAAGACAAAACTGTTTGCGGAGGGTTGGCATTAGAAAAAATTGTTACAAATTTCTTGTTTGTTCCTACTTTTCCTTGGCTATTAAAACGCACCGTAATTTGGTCAGACTGCCCAACACCAATCGGATGATCAGGTTTTGAAGCAACCGTACAACCGCACTGTACTTGTACGTCGGTAATTGTCAAAGCACTTTTACCAACGTTTTTAAACTTAAATACGTGCGAAACCGTATCACCTTCGGTGAGTGTGCCGAAATCAACTACTTCTTTATCAAACTCCATGATTGGAGCATTTGCCAACGCCACTAATGAGTCTTCTTTACTCATTCCCGTCTGGTTTTTTGAATCAATTAGGTTGCAAGAAAAATTCATTCCTGCCAAAATAATCGTTGAAGTAAGAGCTAAAAATACTTTTTTCATTTTGTATTTTAATAAATTATATATTAGAAATTAATTATGCTTCGTTTTGAGAACCTTTGTAAATGCCATGGTTCCCAAAATTTTATCAATCTTAAAATCTTCTAAATCCTGTTAGTTTTTCGATTTAATTTGGCTCATCAAAGACTCTACGTCTTCGAGTAATTTTTCGGCTTTTTGGCGTGCTTCGCTCACTACTTTTTGTCCTTCTGCTTTGGCCGAACTATCGCCACCAACTACTTCCATCGCTACTTCATCGCCTCGTTCGATGAGGTCGTTGATGAATTTTTGTAATTGTTCACGATATTTCGATAAACGGAACGACAGTTTATCACGAGTTACTTCGCCTTTATCGGGTGCATATAAAATACCGATGGCTGCTCCTGTGGCTACTCCAGCCAAAAATGCAATGAAAGTTCTTGATGAATTGCTCATAAAATTCAATGAGTGAATGTTTGAATGTTTGAATGAGTGAGTAAATTTCCCACTAAAACTACTTTTTATTTATAGAGAACTCTTTTTTAGACTTATTTATTATCCAACATACCTCTACCGCTTTTGCGAAGTTTGCCTGATTCTTTGAGGTCTTTCGATACGCCATCTAAAATACCATTGACAAACTGTCCACTTTTTGGTGTACTATAATCTTTAGCGATTTCGATGATTTCGTTTATCGTAACCTTTACTGGAATACTCGGATAATTGAGCATTTCAACTACTGCCATTTTCAATAAAATATGGTCAGTGATGGCAATACGCTCTATTTCCCAGTTTTTGAGCTTTGGAATCAGAATTTCTTCTAAATCTTTGGTTTCAAGAATACTTTTCTGATACAAAGTTTGCAAAAATTCTTTTCTTTCGTCCCATTCGTCGTCTAAGGTAGCCAATTTTAATTTGCCTTCTTCAACTAATGCTTGAAAAGTATGCGTAACGGCCGCTCTGAGAGTTTCGATGTCATCAATCCAGTACAAATCTTGTTTCTCGAAAAACTCCCAAGCAATTTCATGCTTCAATATTACGTTTTTGAGTAGATATTTCAAAATCGCAAAATCTTCTTCAAGCGTATGATTGGTTTTCGATGTATATTCTTTGTAGCGGTCATTGGCACGAATTACTTCACGGTATAATTTAGCCACAAATACTTGCTCATTGAGCATACTAATACTTCGACGGCTACATAGTATTTCGAGTGATTTTTCTTGACGTAAAGCCTTTATAACCTGATTATCAATGAGTTTTGATTTTGCATCGCCATTGCTATCTTGATTGGCACGATTACCGAGTTCGATAAAAAGTAATAAGATTTGTAGATACAATTCATAAACTCTTTCCGCCTCGATTACCATACGGCTGGCATAGTGCTGAACGTCTTTTTTGTTTTTGAGAAGATAAAATTCTTTTGCTTTTTCGACCATTCTCAACACTTCGTCGGGTGCGTCAAATTTTTCAGCTTCCTGTCGAGAAAAAGCTTCTTGAAAAAGATTTTGACCTAATTTTTTTAATCCTTCGAGTTTCTCTTTATCTTGATACTCCATCGAGTTCAAATCTGGAGAGAAGTGGTCGGCAATTAAGTCTAAAGCTAATTGGAAATTCGCACCCTCAGCTTGTTTATAAGCAAAAAGGGCTTGCATCGCACGAATCCGTATGAGGCGTCTGTTAAGCATAGGCGTTCAAAGAACTGAAGTTTTATTATGGTGCAAAATTAGTAAAAAAAATTCACAACCCCAAACGGCAGCGGCCGACCGTCACCAATGCGGAATTTGTGTTTAATAGATAGATTATTTTGTGGCTGGTACTAAAAAATAGTTATTTTAGAGTAGATTTGAGTTTATGAAAAAAGCTAAAATGAATATAAAAGCAAGATATATTTTCTTTATACTACTGCTGATCAATCAGTTGAATGGTTTTTCGCAGACTTACACGGCTGAACAGATAAAAGAAGACCTCGTGAATCTGAAAAACGAGATTGAGAAATATCATCCAGACCCCTACAAATATATTTCCAAAGAAAGATTTACTTTCTTGCAAGACTCTTTGCTACAAAGAGTTTCGGGAAAATATTCGCTTCGAGAGGCTTACTTTACATTTTTACCGCTGGTGCAGGCGGTGGGTTGTGGACATACACACATGTCTCCCGATCGTAGGTTGCTTTCTAAAAGTAATTCGTTTACCGAACGCCCGAAGTTCTTTCCGTTTAGTGTGCGGTATATCAATAATCAGTTGTTGGTTTCTCGTAATTATTCGGCTGATAAAAAGATTACTCGTGGCACCGAAATCTTAGAAATTGATGGACAGCCTGTCAAGAAAATCTTAGAGCATCTCGAAAAGATTTCTTACTACAATGGCGATGGAATAAACCCAAATGCAAGAAAATATTATGCGATTCGAGAATTCAGGAAATTGTATTATTTATGGAAAGGCGAAGAAGAAAGTTTTTTAGTAACTTATCAAAAACAAGGGCAAAGCAAGCCCAAAACGAGCAAAATAGAAGGCCAAAGTATAGACTTTATGGAGAAAATGCTCGAAACTCGCTACCCCGATGTTGATGAAGATACCACAGGAATTGTATCTTATCGAGTAATTGATTCAAGCCAAAAAGTGGCGATGGTTGATATTCGTTCGTTTATGTATGGCATGAAAGACTACGGACGTGGCACTAATTTTGAAGGTGAAACTCGTAAGATTTTCAGAAAACTGGAAGAAAATAAAATTGAAAATTTGATTTTGGATTTAAGAGGAAATTCGGGTGGCATCATTGACTATTCGATTTTCTTTTTGCGTTATTTCGCCAATCAACCATTCGATGCATACAAAATAGGTTTCAGAGATGAAGGCTTACAGCGACTCAAACAAGATTATAAAAAATACGACGCGTATTTGGCCAAAGAGGCAGCTTCGAGGCTCAATAAAGAGTTTACTGTACGAGACGCTGAAGGTTATTTAGAAAGTAAATACCAACAAAAACAACGCCCTCACGATGAGTTTAGGTTTAATAAAAACGTGTATGTGCTGATGAACGGCGGTACGTTTTCAGCAGCGGCTTTGTTGGTTTCAAAATTGCATAATATGGGCGTTGGTACTTATATAGGCATGACTTGTGGAGGTGCTTATGATGGTTGTTCGGCTGCCCAGTTTTCTTCAATCAAATTACCCAATACCGAATTAGAGATTTCCCTGCCTCTGGGTAGGATTTTGTATAATATTGACACA
This sequence comes from Emticicia sp. MM, assembly GCF_001649495.1. Lineage (NCBI taxonomy): Bacteria > Pseudomonadati > Bacteroidota > Cytophagia > Cytophagales > Leadbetterellaceae > Emticicia > Emticicia sp. MM. The sequence goes on from NZ_LXHX01000113.1 coordinate 88,974, forward strand.
AAAAAATACAATAAACCGATTCTCCAACCTGATTTTGAAGTAAATTCAACGCTTGAAGATTTTCTAAATAATGAAGATACGGTGCTGAAATACACCCTAAATTTGATTAAAAATAAAGTTAAAATTAGATAGTTTTTTAGTCAATAGTCAACAGACCAACGTAAAAAATTACATCAACGATTTTCCAGTAACTAATAACCAGTATCCTAAATTTCCAGTACACCACTAAACTATGCAAAAGATTTTCATTCTTTTACTGCTCCCACTCTTTCTAAACGCTCAAAACTCAAAAGATTCTTTTACACCAGAAGAGGTTCGGGCAGATATGGCATTTCTGAAAAAACGTTTTGAAAAAATCCATCCTGGAATGTATTATTATATGAGCAAAGAAGAATATAACAAGAAGTACGATTCGCTCTATAATACTATCAATCAACCACTTAGCTATCTCGAAACGTTTCGAGTTCTATCTCGATTAGTGACAAATGTAAAAGACGGACACACAAATTTACGATACGATAAAAAACGATTTAATAAAAAAAATGCCAAGTTTGTACCTTTCTATCTCCGTAAAATTGACAAAAACTATTATTTAGCCTTGAATTATTCCGCCGACTCAACCATCATTCGAGGGGCTGAGGTTTTGGCCTTTAATAATGAACCTGTTGAACAATTAATTCAAAAACTAAAAGTGTTTGTTTCGAGCGATAATGGAAGCGAACACGTAAAAGACTACTACACGGTCAGTGCGTTTCCGACTTATTACAAAAGATATTTTGGAGAAGTAGATTCGATTAAAATCTCCTATCGCTTACCAAAAAACGATAGTATTTTCAATAAAAAAGTAGCTTGTCAAACCAACAGTGAAATTCTAAAAATCGATAAAAAACGCTATAAAAACCTCAATCGTCCGAACCTTTCGCTCAAAATTATGGATAGCGTCAATCATATCGCAAAACTTGACATTACCTCTTTTTCGATGTCAGGCAAGTTTTTAGATGTAAGCGAGCAAAAATTCAAACGGGTTTTACGAGCCAGATTCAAAACAATCAAACAACTCAAAGTTGAGCATTTGATTGTTGATTTTAGAGCAAATGGTGGTGGATTTATTCCTAATGTTTCACGTTTGTTGAAATATCTTTCACCAAAACCCTTTACTTTAGTCGATACGGTGGCTTTTAAGAAAAAGGCCTATTTTGTTATTTTCAAGCCTTACTATTTTGGTCCACCAGTCACGATGTGGCTGGGTTTTATGAAGCGTAATGGTGAATTTATGTATCGAGTAAACAAACGAAACGACAGACATAAACCCGAAAAAACACTGGCTTATAGAGGAAAAACCTATTTCATCACTGATCCTGGGTGTTACTCGGCAACTACTTTTACACTCAATTTAGCTAAAGATTTAGGAATCCCCGAAAAAATAATTGGTCAACAAGTAGGTGGTGCTACTTGGGGAAGTTTTGCAGTGAATTGGCAAGATTTCAAGTTACCCAACACAAAATTTATAGTGCATACACCACTAATGAAAATTAACCATAATTTACCCAATAAAGTAAATAAAGATTTTTTCGTTCAACCTGATTATGAAGTAAACCGTAACCGAGAAGAATTATTGAAAAATAATACAAGTGTCATTGATTTTACGGTAGATATGATTCGACAGAGTAAGGCTATGAGAGAAAGGTAACGTTTTTTTCAATAGTTTCAGCTAAAAAATTGCACACTTTTTTAGCTACCGTCTTTTGAAAACTGTTGATAGACAAAATACAAACAGACCAATTATAACTCCAATAGCATCAGCCAGTGCATCATACCAATCAAAACTTCGATGAAAAGATGCTGGTAATGAACCTTGCCAAAACTCAATAAGAATTCCATAGAGAATACCGACAATTAGCGTTCTTGCATAATTTTTAAAGGCAAATTGCCAACAAAAAGCCCATCCTGCAAAAGTTACAAAATGGGCAGTTTTGTCATTACCTTTGGGCAATTGCTCACTTGGCATTGTACAAAGCACAAAAATGACAAGCGTAATTCCAAAAGCTAAGTATTTATTTCCCAAAAATCTGATTGCCAATTCTTTCAATTTCATCTAAAAGTGCATTTAGGTCGGTTGCAGTCGTAAGAGGATTCATCAACGACACACGAAGATAAACGTTTTCTTTTAAAGTTGTCTGGACAATATAAAAACTTCCTTCTTGCAAAAGCTGCTTTCTGATGCTTGAGTTGAGGTCATTTAAGTTGGTGTCTAACGAAACTAATCTAAAACATACAATATTGCTTTCAGGCTCAATAGCCAACTCAAAGTTTTGTCGGGCTTTAACTAAACTGGCAAATTTTTCAGCTAAACCGTGCAAATACTCCACATTTTCGGTAAAAATCTGTTCACCGTGAGCCTTCAAAATTGAATAGATTTTTAGACTCATCATCAATTTTGTGCATTCAAAAGTACGTTTTCCTGAATTAAACCAATCTTTTGAGTGCTGATTTGCCCACAAATATTGTGCTTTTTGTTGAAATGTCTTGAAAGCATCTTCATCTCGCTTGAAAATCAATGCAGTTGCCAGTGCGGGTGTCATGAGCATTTTGTGCCAGTCAATTACCACTGAGTCTGCTTGTGCTATGCCTCTGACTTTATGTTTGTATTTCTCGGAGAAAATAACCGCTCCACCATGAGCTCCATCGGCATGGAACCAAAGTTGGTGTTTTTGAGCGAAATCGCCTATTTCTTCTAAATTATCATAGCTTCCAGTCGAGGTTGAGCAAGCACTACCTACAATACAAATCACCTTAAAACCCTTTTCAATAGCTTCGTTGTAGTATTTTTCTAATAAATCGGTTCGGATTTGTAACTTCTCATTTGTCGGAACTTTTATGATTCCTTCGCTGCCCATTCCCATAATTCGGGCGGCACGGTCGATGCAATAGTGAGCTTCTTCCGAAACCATGACCGCCAACTTTTCACTTGTTCCTTCTTCCCAAACATCAGTTTTAGCGGCACGTGCAGCCAAAAGTGCCGTAAGATTTGCCAAAGTTCCGCCCGAAGTTAGTAAGCCACTGGCATTTTTATCAAATCCTATTTTGTTAGCCAATAATTCTGATAAAATTCTCTCCAAAGGATTCGACACTAAACCCATTTCATAAACAGCCATCCCATTATTGAGCAAGCCCGAAAACATACTGGCAATTGCCGTAATGGGCAGCGGTGGCGTAACCTGATGCCCCATGTAGCGTGGGTGGTGCAAATGGGTAGATTTATCTATAACATTCTTGAAAAAATCTTCAACGTTTCCTGCTCCTTGCTCATAATCTGCTTGCCAATAAGTCAATGCGTCATCGGGTTCTTGATAGGGAATCACACTTTTAAGCGTCTGATTTTGAGCTAATTCAAGATAATCGGCCAATAAATCGACTAAAGTATGAGCATTTTGACGAAAAGAATCGGGCGAAAAAGCCTTTTGAAGAGTTGTCATTTTTTAGAAATCAAAATTTAAACCAATGTTCCAATTAAAATCATTTTTGGGTGTCACGATGAGCGGTTTTACGGCTTGCATCGACACCGAAAATGGTAAGTTTTTATACGACCAAACTGCAATTCCAGAAGCAAATAATCCTTTAAACGGAATGCTATTATCAATATAAAATAAGTTTGGTTTGAGTGCTAACTTTACCGAATTTGAGATACGAATTTTACTAATATTTGCCGAAAGGCTGTAAAAAAGTCCGTATTTTACAGCATCTATATCAATACCTTTCGTGTACCAACAAAGTGCCTGAATACTTGAGTTTTCGGAAATTTGGTACGTTGTTGCTCCCTCAAATTCTAAATATTTATTGGCTCGTTGAACCTCAAAAGTCTGTGCATTTTCGGTTACGCTGGTTCGTTTGAAAAACAACGACCAGTTTACACCCGTACGAAAGGTGAATTTCTTGTGCGGAACCTGAAACCTCAACCAACTATTCGATACCCAAGGCTTGCCATCAATGCCGTAATTGAAAGCAGGCGAAAACGAAAAATTGCCTTTTCTGATAGAAAAACCAGTCATAAGGGCTGGTTTTCCAAGTGCAAATGCAGGAACTGGCGAAATACCATTATTGGTAAGCTGCACATTTCCCGAAAATTGAATCGGTGATTTCTGGGTTTGAATCGAATCTTTCTTTTCCTCCGAAAAGGCTTCAAAAGTAATAAAACAAGTTAGAAAAGTAAATAATAGTGATTTCATTTGTTTGTTGAGAAAGTGTAATGAAGTAATTTTAGTCAATCAGTTATGGGATTTTCTACGCTTGCCAGTAGTAGTAAAAGTTTTCTTCACGCTTCCAACCGAGGCTTTCGTAGAGTTTTTGGGCTTTGGTATTATCGGGAGTTGTTTCCAAAAGCAAGCCTTTATAGCCTAAATTCTTCACAAACTCTTGGGCAGTTAGCAAAATAGCCTTTCCAATGCCTAAGTTTTGGACATCGGCCTTTACGAATAAATCATTGAGTATCCATTGGCGTTTCATCGATACCGACGAAAATGCTGGATAGAGCTGCGTAAAGCCAAGTGCCTCACTACCTTCAAGAGCTACAAAAATCACAGATTCGTTCTGTTGTATTCGCTCCAATAAGAATTTCTTTGCACCTTCTAAGTCGGCATCTTGACCATAATATTGGCGATATGAATCAAATAAAGGTGCTACATATTCAATATGCTCAATGCTGGCTTGCAGAACTTCCATGACTGATTGATTTTTCTGTGAAAGGGTGTTTTCTTTTGCAAAATAATTGCTTATTTTTGATAACAAAAAATACTTAATTTTTATTATTTGATGCTAAAAATGAATCAATAATGGATTTTAGAACGATTGAACACTTTTTGAAACTTTCTGAAACGCTGAATTTCCGAAAAGCAGCCGAAGAAATTTACATTGCTCAACCAGCTCTCAGCCGACAAATAATGGCTTTGGAAGAAGAATTGGGCGTAGTATTATTTGATAGAAATAAGCGAAATGTGGCTCTGACAACCGCTGGAGAATACTTTAAGGAAGAATGTGAGCGAATTTTGGAAGATTTTGAGCGGGTAAAACAGCGAACTTTTCAGATTCATAAAGGTGAAGGAGGCGAAATAAAAATTGCTCATTCGAGTTCGTCGATGCAGTTTTTATTACCAAATATTTTGGCGAAAATTCAAGCCGAAATGCCTTTGATGAAAACAAATTTGAACGAAACAACCAACCTCTATGGCATCAATGCTTTAATAAACCGTACGATTGATGTGGCGTTTGGGCCAAACATGATTGTGCCGAAAGAGCTAAACGCTCGCACGATTTATGTAGAAAACTTTGTGATAATTCTGCCACAGAACCATCATTTAGATGCAACAAACTTTGAGTCGTTGGCACAATTAGCCGATGAAAATTTTATTTTACCTCCACGAAACGAAAGTTCGGGTTATGTAGAAAGCCTTGAGGCCTTGTGCCAATCGTATGGTTTTATTCCGAAAGTGGCTTATCAATCGGGCAATTCAAATACAGTTTTGCGGTTGGTGGAGGCTGGCTTAGGAATCTCGATTGAGCCAAAGTCGGCATTAAGCGGACAAAACATGAATGTGAAGTTTATTGAGCTAAACAATATTTCTTTGAAAGCTTCCATGTTAATGCTTTGGCTGCGTGGCAGAGAGAAAGAACTAAAACCGTTCTTTGAGATTGTGGAGAAAGTAATGAGTTCGTAGTGATTCACTCATTACTTTCAATATATTATTGACAACCAATAATATTCGCTATAAATATGCTCTGACTATCGGCCGAAAATCCACTATTTAGTGTAATTGATTTTCCTGCACGGTATTCAATTTGGCTCGTAGCGGCCAGTTTTTGGGTACTGGTAACTTGTGTTGCATGATAAACTTGGGTTGTTCCGCCAGAGACATTTCCTCCGAGTGTTATGGGTGAGCTTTGAACACTCAATGTAATGGCATTGGTTTCAATAGCACTACAAGCACCAGTTATCAAACATTTATATTTATAGTTGTTGAGTGCTGCATTAGCAAGAATTATGAGGTTATCTGAGCTGATTCCAGTGTACGGGGTAGTATTTGGTACATTATTATAAGTTTGACCACTATCGCTACTAAATTGCCATTGGTAAGTTAAGCCCAGACCTGTTACAGCAATCGGAATGTTTATTTGTGTAGCATCGCAAGTGGTTTTATTGGTTGGCGGTGTACTTATTATTGGCCCCGAAACGATGTTTATGCTCAAAGTAGCAGTTGAGGTTTTATTGAAATTATCAGTAACCGAAATCGAGAAAGTTGTGTTAGTTGCCGAGCAGCTTGCTGCAACATCGGCCATTATTTCTCCATTGGAATTTACAGAAAGATTTGAGATGGTGATGCCATTTTGAGTGGCCGATGTAGTACCGTTTACTTTCGCAATCAAAGTATTGACTGTTTGATTGCCATCAAATGCTGTCAGAATTTTAGTATTTGTTGAAACACCAATACCGTGATTTAAACTAAAATTAGTAGCTACTGGAGGGCAATTATTAAGTAGAATTGATAAACTTCCAGTATTTCCGTTGCTACCGATATTAGCAGAAATAAAATCTAAAGAGCCATCTTGATTAAAATCGCCCGAAATTAATGAACCAGGTTGCAAACCAACCGAAAAATAATCAGTGCCTAAGGCGGTTGGAGTTATAAACGAACCACTGCCATTATTGTAGAGTAAATAGGCATAAGATTGGGTATTGGCTGGAGAAATAATTTGTTGGGACGTGGCCAAAATATCATAAAAACCATCGGCATTGAAATCATTGACGGTGACACCATTCATTTTTGCCGCAACAGTTTTTGCCGTTACACCAAAAACACCATTGCCATTATTGGTTAAAATTGAAAGAGTACTTTCGCCGTAATTAGCTGTTACTAAATCAAAATCTCCGTCATTATCAAAATCGCCAGTGGCAATATCTCGGCAATTTAGTCCAACTACATATTCAGTCGCTACCGAAAAAGACCCTGTTCCTGTACCGAATGCCACACTTACATTATTGGTAGTATAATTGGCAGTGGCAATATCCAAAAAATCGTCAGTATTAAATTTCCCCAAAACTATACTGCGAGGCAAAAGGTCGGTATTGACCGCTACCAGATTACTAAAACTTACGACACCCCCAACTGTGGTGTTCAAGAAAATCTGTACACGATTGCTAACGGCCATCGTGATAGCTACGTCAGGTTTTCCATCTTGATTGAAATCGCCAGTAGCTGCCGAAGTTGGCGTACGAATAGTATTATATGTAGTTGTACTGACCGTAAAATTTCCTAAGCCATCATTGATTAAAATAATTAAATCGCCAAAATCAGACTCGGCCATGATGACATCTTTATCGCCATCATTATCAAAATCGGCAGCAACTACTGGAATATTATTGCCCAGCGAAGCTCGTGTTGAAATGGGCGTTCCGCCCGTGAAGCCACCGTTTCCATTGCCTAAGAATAAACTGTAAGCAGCCGTTGTACCGTTTTTTGAAGGAATGATAATATCTAAAATCCCATCATTATTGAAATCGGCGGTAGCTAAATGGTAGTCACCTGCTGCCGATTGTGGCGTAAATGCCTGTGGCACACTTCCCGTTGCAATTGGCGAAGCACTTGATGGGTCAAAATGTCTGCCTAAACAATTATTTCCTGCAATTTTTAAAACTATTTCTTTACTTTTCGAGCAAGCAATACCGTTTTTGGCGACAACAGTAAAATTGAAAATTCCTGCTTCGCTTGGTGTGCCGCTTATTTGCCCAGTGGATGTATTCAAGATTAAGCCTTTGGGCAATTGACCGATTGGGATAGAAAAAGTATAAGCATCAGCAGGCGAAATGCTAACTGTTTGATTATAAGCAATATTCATTGTGCCGTTTGAGATGCCGCCCAATGTTATGATTGGACAAACGGTAGTGCTAAGACTCGTTGAAAAACTACTTAGTTGGTTTACACTTCCGCTGTAAGTAGCAAAAACTGTGTGTACGCCAACCGCAAAATTTGTTATCGTCAGCGTTGCTACCCCAACATTATTCACGGTCACTGCTGTTTGTTCAATTCCATCAATCGTAAAAACAACACTTCCAGTTGCCACACAGGTTTTATTTGAGTTGATAGATGCACTATAAGTAACCGATTGACCGACTAAAATATTGGCATTTGTTTGAGTAAGTACAACTGAAGTTGGTGATTTATCGACAAGTAGAGAGCCATTTACGTATGTTATCGTATAATTCGGACTGCTTAATGTGCTGGTATTGAGGTTATTTACATAACTTCCAGCAGGTGCAGGGGCGGTTGTTCCGTAGTCACAAATCAGTGTGCCAGTGAGCGAACCCGCATTGTCATTGTTTTTAAAACCGCTATAACTTGCCGCACAAACAGGAAATGCGTCGCAATAAGTGATGGTTTTATTTTGTCCAGTAATTGTCAGCGGAGCTTTACTGATAGTAAGTGTAAAACTAGCATCGGTTGACCCCGAATTATCAGTTGCTCGGTTTGTAATCGTATAAACACCAGCAGGAGCAGTCGATTCTACGTTAATATCGCCATTATTGATATTGACAGAAATGTGTCCGACCAAAGCCGAAGGTATATTTTGAAGGGCATAAGTGCTATTCTGGCTCGTTGCCGTTGCCCTGATTCTTGTTACATCACCATAAACTATACTGGTATTTTGGTAGCTCAGGGTAGGCAGAAACGCAAAAGAATATAGCGGAACTAAAAGTGTAATAAATAAATAGGTTAGTTTAGTTTTCATTTTATAGTTTGGTAAATAATAGAGGATAAAGCGAATACGTAGAATGGGGTTAGAAGGTTGTGTATAAAAAAAAATCTCTAACCCCATAATGATATTGAGTTAGAGATTTATCAGATAAGATGTTTACCTTAATACTTCTTCAAAGCCTTCAAAAGTATCTCATTTTCTTTTTTAGTACCAATCGAAATACGAATGCAGTTATCGCATAAAAGTACGTTTGAACGAAGTCGAGTAATGATTTTTTGGTCAATCAGATAATGAAAGACAGCATTTGCATCAGTAAATTTTACCAAAAGTTGGTTAGAATCTGATGGGTAAATGTGCTGAACGATGCTCAATTCTGATAATTTTTTGTGCAGGTGTTTACGCTCTTTCAGAATCTGTTTTACATATTTATCTTTTTTCTCTTCTTTCCCCAAAGCGGCATAAAGCAGTTTTTGAGTCACGCCGTTGAGGTTATAAGGATATTTGATTTTATTGATAATCTTAATCAAATCTTCCGAAGCAAAAGCCATTCCGAGTCGTAAAGCTGCTAAGCCCCAAGCCTTCGAGAATGTCTGCATTACCACCAAATTTGGGTATTTATCCAATAATTGCGTAAACGATTCTTCAGTGGCAAAATCAATGTAGGCTTCATCAACCACCACTAAACCAGTGGTAAAATTATCTAAAATATGTAAAATAGAAGCTCGTTCGATGATATTGCCCGATGGATTATTGGGTGAACAAATCCAGATAATTTTTGTATTTGCATCGGCCGTTTCGAGTACTTTTTTCGTATCTACTTGAAAGTCGGGCGTGAGTGGCACTTGTTTTACGGCAACGTTTTGCACATCGGCACAAACTTTATACATTCCGTAGGTTGGTGGCAAAATCAAGATATTATCTTGCTGAGGCTCACAAGTGGCACGAATCACCAAATCAATGGCTTCGTCTGAGCCATTTCCTAAGAAAATTTGACTTGGACGTACTTTTTTTATCGTTGCCAGTTTTTCCTTCACAACCGACTGGTAAGGGTCTGGATAACGATTGTAGTTTCCCGAAATTACCGAACCAAAAGGATTTTCGTTGGCATCGAGAAATGTACCTTCACTGCCCGAATATTCATCACGAGCCGAAGAATATGGAGCAAGTGTAAGTATGTGCGGACGAATAACTTTATTTAATGAAAACATGAATTAAATGACGATTTTAGAATGAAGAATGACGAATATCGAAAAAAGATATTCGCTCATTCACTGCTTTGTTTTAAATATAAAATGCTTATTTAATAGTTAAAGTATTGATTTTTAGGATTTTATAAAATCCGTAATTCGTAATTTGCAATTCGTAATTACATTATTCTTGTAAACCTGACTAATCTTGACCTAACTTTGTTACAAAATTTCAAAAGAATCTTATGTTATCCAAAGAAAATATTGCCGAATACTTCAAAACCCTCCAAGATAATATTTGCCAAGACCTCGAAGCTACCGATGGAAAAGGCAAATTTCAAGAAGATAATTGGCAGCATCATAGTGGTGGTGGAGGCCGAACTCGTGTAATCACCAACGGAAATATCATAGAAAAAGGTGGAGTAAACTTTTCGGTCGTTACGGGTGAAACTTCTGATGCTTTGCAAAAACAGCTAAAACTCGACGAAAAGGCAGATTATTTTGCCACGGGCGTAAGTATCGTGCAGCACCCTGTAAGTCCGATGGTGCCGATTATTCACATGAATGTTCGTTACTTCGAGATGTCAAATGGTATTTCTTGGTTTGGTGGTGGCATTGACCTTACACCACATTATGTGGTTGATGAAGATGCTCGTTGGTTTCATGAACAACTCAAAAATGCTTGTGATAAACACGATGCCGATGCCTACAAAAAATATAAAGAATGGGCCGATAATTATTTTTATATTCCACACCGCCAAGAAACTCGTGGAGTAGGAGGAATTTTCTTTGATTATCTGAAACCCAAAGATACAGATGAGAAATCTAAAACTTTTGATTTCGTAAAATCAGTTGGCGAATCGTTTGCTCCGATTTATACGCATTTGATGGCAAAAAATGCTCAGATACCTTATGGAGAAGAAGAAAAAACGTGGCAAATGCTACGTCGAGGGCGTTATGTAGAGTTTAATTTGGCTTGGGATAGAGGCACAAAATTTGGTCTTGAAACCAATGGTCGTACCGAGTCGATTTTGATGAGTTTGCCGCCTGTGGCCAATTGGGTTTATGATTACAAACCACAAGCCAATAGCCCCGAAGAACGTACGTTGAGCTTATTGAAAAAAGGTATTGATTGGATATAGGTAATGTTTAATTGTTAATGATTAATGTGGAATGTTATAAAAATGTCATCCGAAAATCTTTTCGGATGACATTTTTATTTATTTCGCCGCCTGATAAACTCTCACGTAGTCAACTTCCATTCGTTGTGGGAAAATGCTATCGTCGATGCCTTGTTGACCGCCCCAACTACCGCCAACCGCAATATTGAGTAGAATGTGAAATTTCTTATCAAAAGGCCATTCCTGCCAAAGTTTACTTGGGCGATTGAATGTAAAATACGGTTTTCCATCCAGTTCAATTGTTATTTTATCTGGTAGCCATTCGCAGGCATATATATGAAAATTATCTGATACATCGCTTTCTGCCACTACATTATTGCCTTTATTGGTCCCAATCGAATGATTGAAGGCTTTCGTATGAATATTTCCATGAACACGATTTTGGTCAAAACCAACGTGTTCGATGATGTCGATTTCTCCATTATCGGGCCAGTATTGCGTTCCGTAGTTTTGCTCAGTAGCCAGCATCCAAGCGGCAGGCCATGTGCCACGCCCTTTAGGTAGTTTAGCTTTTATTTCAATTCTACCGTACAAAAAATCGCCTTTTCCTTTACTTACCAAGCGAGCCGAAGAATAATTACGGCCTTCATACCTTTCTTTAATGGCTTCAATAATTAACTTCCCATCTTCGACACGAGCATTTTTTAATTCTTTTGAGTAATATTGACTTTCTTGATTTCCCCAACCATCGCCACCAATGTCATAGCCCCATTTTTTTGAATCAGGTAAGCCCTTATACTCAAATTCATCGGCCCAAACGGGTGCCGATTTATCAATTTTGTATTCCACTTCTACCGTTGGTATCGTGGGCGTACTGACAGGTATTGGTGCTTCGTTTGGTGTTTTCTGACAAGCCACATATAGCAGCAATACTGCCGTAGATGTGAAAATTAAGATTTGTTTTTGCATTATTTTGTTTTTAGGTTGAATTTTATTTTTGACTTAATAAAGTATCAATCATTAAAGAAAGTTCGTTTACCAAATTTTCTTTGTTGCCGCTGTAACCAACACTTTTGAAACGAATTTTTCCATTGGAGTCAATTACGAATTTAGTTGGAATTCCCTCTACTTTATATTTAGCTACTAATTTACTATCAACATCTAAAAGTACGGTCAAATCATCATATTTTTTATCAGAAATTAGTTTCTTGACCTTCGATAAATAATCTTCATTATCTTCCAATGTGTCAATAAATAAGAATTTTACCTTTGGGTTATCTTTATATTTTTGTTGCACTTCTTGCATTCCTGGCATTGATGCAAGGCAAGGCCCGCACCAAGTAGCCCAAAAATCAAGAATTACAATTTTATCTTTTAGAGAAGTTAAGCTAACCATATTGTCCATGAGGTCTTTAAGTTCAAATTGTGCTGCATCTGTTTCAATCATGGTTGCCATTATGTCTTTATTCTGTTTGGCTTTCATAATGGTTTCAAGCGATGAAATGTAGTTATTTAGCCCCTTTTTGCCATTTTTCTTGATGTAGATTTCTTTTAAAATTTCTTTTATTTTTTCGGTTGATTTTGCCTCTTTCATGAAAAGTTCTCCCATTCTTTGTGCCTCTTCCAAATGTTTAGTTTGATAAGCAGATAGAATGAATCTTTCATTTACTTCAAATTGTGTATTTTCTATTTCTGCGGGTATTGCTTTTTTAAAAGCTTCGTAGGCTTCCTGCTTTTTTTCGAGTTTATCTAAAATATAACCATTGGTGTCATAGTACGAATGAAGTGCTGTGGAAGTTTGTTTTGTATCATTTTGTTGTTTTTCTATGAGTTGTAGTTCTATTGCTTTATCGGAAAACTCTTTAGCAACGTTTAATTCCCAGTTGGCTTCTGCCATTTTCCATGCAATTGAGTTGTAGGTATCGGCTTTCGATGCTATTGGGGCTGGTGCAGGAATAACATATTTTTCAATACCATTTTTTAGTTTATTAATTTCTTTTGTATCGATATAAGCATGTATGACTGAATACCCTAATTCTGGAAAAAAAGTAGAGTTTGGCATCGCTATTTCAAAATCTTCAAATAGTCTCATTCGCTTTCCAGCATCAGGCTCTTGCCAAATTTGAGTATATTTTTCAAATTGAGCAAATTCTCCCTTAGGTGATTTTTCAATCAAAGCCTTAGCTATTGGCATGGCTTTATCTTTTTTCCCAATTTGTCGATAAAGATGGATGACGCTGCTCATTTCCGTTTCGCTGAGTGTTTGAGAATTCCCCAAACGACTATCTAATCCTCTTTCAATCAACTCTTTATCTCCTTCTTTATTTCGTCCACTGATTGTCCAATAGTAGGGTATCCAAGTTTTTTCTTGCAAGTCAGGAAATCTTGCAAAGTCTTTTTCATAAAGTTCAACCTGCTCAGAATAATCATTTTTTAGGTTAAAAGATAGATTATAGTAGCCAATATTTTTAGCTATTGCCAACCCAACATAAGCTCCTTTTGTAGGAGAATCATTTGTATCATAGACTAATACAGCATAGCCATTTTTATCATTATTATCCATTTCACTAGAATTTGGGTCAAGGAGGGTCATCAAAATGCCCAGTTTGTCTTCTTCTAATGTTAGGCTTCCTTTCCAAATGTTTTCTTCTTGAGTTAAATCAATCGAGAAGGGTTTTGATTTCATTGGAGAGTTTGACTCTAAAAGAATGACTTGAGCTTTAATCAACTTCGATTTTGAAAGATTGACTGATGGCTTGTAGATAAACTGAATAGTTTCACCAGATTTGGGTTTTTCGTTTGAGAAGGTAACTTGTGCGTTTGAGCAAAGCGATAACAGGAATACCGCCAAGAGTAAGCCGATGGATTTTTTCATTAGTGAATTGAAATTAAGTGGAAGTTATTTAATAGCCAGTTTGCAGGAGAATACCTCTATCTTTTTGAAGACTCCCGAATAACGAGTTTTGAAGATAAAACTTTACTATCCAGCACTTTATTGTTTAACTGCCCCAAAAGAAGTTCTGAAGCTGCTAAACCAATTTGCCGACTTTGACGCTGTACAGAACTCAATGGCGGAGAAAAATATTGGGCAATGGGTGAATCATCGAAACCAACAAGTGCAATTTCCTGCGGAATATGCAGATTACGCTCTCTGATAACCGACATCGCTCCGATACAAACATGGTCGTTTACACCAAAAATGGCATCGGGTCTTTCGGGTAAATCCAATAGATATTTGGTAGGTTCTATGGCACTTTCCACTTCAAAATTAGTTGTGCAAACTAAAGTTTCATCTATTGGTAAATTATGTTTCAGCAAACAATCTCGGTAGCCATTAAATCTATACTCTGAAACCGTTAAACCTTTTGGGCCACGCAAATGAGCAATTCGGCGGCAACCAATTTCTATTAAATGTTGAGTAGCCATAAATGCACCGTCGTAATCATCAACGATTACGCCATTGGCCAAAGCGGCATCGTATTTTCGGTCGATATACACCAACGGAATATCTCTTCTAATAACTTTTTCGATATGTTCATAATGCCCGCCATCGTAAGTTTCTTGTGAAATTGACAGAAAAATACCATCTACTCGATTGGCCAGAAGACGTTCGATGTATTGTTTTTCGAGTTCGTAACTTTCGTTGGTTACACAAATATTGAGCAAATATCCGAGTGGCTGAAAAGTAGATTGTAGTCCTTCGAGCATCGAAGATTCATGAAAATGATTAATATTCGGCAGAATTACGCCCAATGTTTTTGACGATTTATTGAGTAAACTCAACGAAATGATGTTTCGCTGATAGCCCATTCTTTCGGCGTATTCCTGAATCGTCTTTCGGGTTTCTTCATTAATCACGGGGTTATCGTTCAATGCCCTTGAAACTGTTGAAGGCGAGCATTTAAACTTTCTTGCTATGTCTTTAATCGTGATTATTTGAGAGTTATCTTTCACAGCGGCCAAAATCCTTGTTAATCTTATTCGCAAAGGTATATTTTTGATTCAAATTTTTATGTTTTTTCGTAAAAATTTGCGTAGAACTTCAATAATTCGGTTAAAATCTCTCTAATTTTGTTTATACTTAAATTACTGATTTATAGCCTACTAAACCAATGTCTAAGCACAAACAAATACTTTTTACTCTACTGACCGTTTGGGCTTGTGCTTGTGTCGAACCTTTTGAAACACTCTCCGAAAACTCACTCAATAAGTTGGTAGTTGATGCCACTCTTACTGACGAAGACATTCAGCAAAAAATTAGTATTTATCAATCGATTGCTAAAGAGGATGTTGCTTTTCGTGAGCCAGTTATTAACCTGAAAGTCGATATTTTGGTCAATCGAAAAGAAATGATTTCGCTGACCCATCAAGGAGAAGGCATTTATGCTTTGCCCGAAAGTTTTAGAGCGAAAAATGGAAATTCGTACAAAATTATTTTTCAGAAACCAGATGGCACAAAATACGAATCAACTGAGCAAATAATGCCAAAAGGTATAAAAGTTGACAGACTTCATGACGAATTTGTGACAGATGGGATTATTAAAGAATCTGGTAAAGTTCCAAGCAATAATCTATACGTCGATTTTCAAGATCCTGCCAACGAACAAAATTATTATACTTGGTCCTGGATACTTTGGGAACGTCAGTTTATATGTCATACAGAATTTTCGGTTGATTATTATTGCCGCCAAAACTGCTGGGAAATTTTACGTAACGACACTTGGAATATTTTTAGTGATATCTATTCCAATGGAAAAACCGTTTATAATAAACTCGTAGCCCAAATTCCTTATTATAATTACGATGGTGCTTTGGTTGAAATCAAACAACTGGCTATTTCAGAAGAAGCATATAGATTCTTAAAAATACTTTCTGAACAAACTGAACGAACAGGAACATTGGTCGATACTCCACCTGCTGCCATCATCGGAAATGTACGAAACCTAACAAAAACTGATGAACCAGTAGCAGGTTTTTTCATGGTAGGAAGTGCCAATACAATAAAATATTGGCTGAGTCGAGAAAATGCACAGGGAAAAATAACTCCAATTGGTTTATTGGGACGCAAACCCAACCCCAATCATTTTGGAGCTACATCTGAATGTATAGAAGGTCCAACTCGAACGCCACAAAAACCTTTTTGGTGGAAGGAATAATAAATGTGGCACATCCTTTAAGATGTGCCACATTTCGCTCGCAAAAAGAAGAAAACCAATAACAAATAACCGCACGGGTGGCCCCGCAGTTCACCAATAACTATTCCTGTCTCAAACCACCTCCAAAGAAAATTCCCATCTTGATAGTGAGGTGATTTTGATTAAGGTCAATTTTTTGTCCGTCAATTAGATTTCTTTGACCAAAAATAAAATTATAATCAGCCGAAAATCTGAAATGCCATAAATCAATGCCTATACGTGGCGAAACCCCAAATTTGCTACCACGAGCCAAATCAGGATACATTTCGCCTTGACTATACGATGCTGCCGTTGGGCGGAAAAGTCCAGCACCAAGTCCAACTGTCGGTCGGAAATGACCTTCGCCGATATGGTAATCTGAAATGGCCAGAAGCGAACTTACCCAGCCCAATGAGCCTCCGTTGTCTGATGAAGCATTTACTTTTAAACGTCCCAATACAGTTCCTTCCAAACGCAAGCCTACTGATAAATTATCATTGACTAAATATTTTGGTTCGGTATAAATTCCCAAGCCAAAACCATAGTTCTTAGGGCGAGCGTAGTGCATACCAATATCCCATCTGAACGGCGTATGGTATTCGGCTTGAGCAAAAGATTCTGAAACAATAGCAAGAAATGAACAAATAATAAGAAATTTTTTCACGGTTGTTTTTGTGGTTGGTTTTAATAAAACTAATTAACCGAATAAACATTATTTTGAGCAAAATTAGTATAAAACCTTACATAATTATTTTTAGTCAGTTTGTAGAAAATATTTAGACGATGAACGATGTTTAGCGAGTTAATCAGCCTTAAACTATACTTTTCAAGCAGTCTATGGTGGACTATTGACTGCCGACTGTTAACTTATATCTGACAATCTGTCAGTTTTTTGTGCTTTGGAACAGCCTTTGATGAGATAGGTTTCGCTGACTTTTTCATGTAAAAACGTCTGTTTTGCATTATTCACTTTACATTATACATTAAAACATATTATGGTAGCTGAAAAAGGTACAATTTCGATTAACACGGAAAATATTTTTCCAATCATTAAAAAGTTTCTTTATTCTGACCACGAGATTTTCTTACGTGAGTTGGTTTCAAATGCCGTTGATGCCACACAAAAATTAAAAAAATTGTCTTCAATGGGCGAATTCGATGGCGAGTTGGGCGATTTGACTATCAAAGTTTCGGTTGATAAAGAAGCAAAAACAATTACTATTTCTGACAAAGGAATTGGTTTGAGTGCCGAAGACATCAAGAAATACATCAATCAAATTGCATTTTCAGGAGCGAAAGAATTCTTAGAAAAATACAAAGATACGCCAGATACTAACCAAATCATAGGTCAGTTTGGTTTAGGTTTTTACTCGGCATTTATGGTGTCCGAAAACGTAGAAATTATCTCAAAATCATTCCGTGATGATGCTCCCGCACGTTGGATTTGTGATGGTAGCACCGAGTTTGAAATTACCGAAGCCGAAAAAGCAGAACGTGGAACTGACATCATCTTACACATTGCGGCCGACTCAGAAGAGTTCTTAGATAATTTCAGAATCAGCGGAATTCTTGAAAAATATGCTAAATTCTTACCAGTCGAAATAGAATTTGATGGAAAAGTAATCAATAATCCAAATCCAATTTGGACAAAATCTCCGTCAGAATTAACCGATGAAGATTACAAGGCGTTCTACAAAGAATTATATCCATTTGGCGAAGACCCACTTTTCTGGATTCACCTCAACGTTGATTATCCGTTCAATTTGACGGGTGTTTTATATTTTCCGAAAATCAAAAAAGACTTCCAGCTTAATCGTGATAAAGTACAATTATACAGCCGTCAGGTATTTATCACTGATGATGTGAAAGATGTTGTACCAGAATTCTTGCAGATGCTTCACGGGGTGATTGACTCACCAGATATTCCGCTTAACGTTTCTCGAAGCTATTTGCAAGCCGACGGTAATGTGAAGAAAATTAATTCACACATCACGAAGAAAGTGGCCGATAAGCTACAAGAAATCTTCCGTAATGACCGTGTAGGTTTTGAAGAAAAATGGGAAAGTGTGGGTGTATTCGTGAAATACGGAATCGTATCGGACGATAAATTCTACGACCGTGCCAAAGAATTTATCTTACTGAAAAGCACTGATAATAAGCACTTTACACTTGATGAATACCGTGAGAAAGTACAGGCAGTTCAAACCAACAAAGATGAAAGTGTGGTGTTCTTATATGCCAATGATGTAAACCAACAAGATGCATTTATTGCATCGGCCAAAAAGCGTGAATATGATGTTTTAGTGATGGATTCACCTTTGGATGCCCACTTTATCAATGCTTTAGAATCGAAACTCGAAAAAACAACTTTCAAGCGTGTTGACTCTGATAGCATCGACAAATTGATTGATAAAGGATTGAACCTCGAAAGTGTCTTGAGCGATGATGAAAAGAAAAAGGTAGAAGAGCTATTTAAAGAAGTGGCAGGAGCTAATACGATTCAGTTAGAATCTTTGTCGGCCGATGAAGTTCCTGTAACAATCGTACAGCCAGAATTTATGCGTCGTTGGAAAGATATGCAACGCATCAGCGGCCAAGGTGATATGTTTGGCTCAATGCCAATGCCGAATAATGTGGTAATTAATTCAAACCACAGTTTGATCGCTAAATTGCTAAAAACAGAAGATGCAGGTGTTCAAAAAGCTCTAACGAAGCAATTATACGATTTAGGATTATTAGCTCAAGGAATGTTGACTGGTGCTGATTTGACTAAGTTTGTAGAGCGTACGGTAGCGGCTTTGTAAAACAACAAATAAAAATTTTCTATTTAAGAGACTGTCTCGAAAAGGACAGTCTCTTTTTTTTAGTATCATACAAGTCAGGAATAAACTTGGCCAATTTATTGCAAATGTATTTTTGTTTCAGAATTGTATGTAGTAAACATGTAATGGAGATAAAGAACCAAATTTTATTTGATAAGAAGATTAACTAACGAAAATTGGAATTATTCAAAACTCTTTTATTCAAGTCTGATAGTGTTCAAATAAAGAGGCCTAAAAAAATATACCTTTAGGCATTTACTAATTGCAGATCCACTAATTATTTTTCATAATTGTAAAAGGTACACAAATAGACTTCTTACAACATTCATAAGGTGCCAGAGATATTTGTAAATCACCTTTGATTGTTGCAGTTCCACCATGTGTGTTTGCATTATCAAACCACAGACCAGTACCTAAAGTTGGTTGCCACGTATTTGCCCCTTGACCAATTTGAAAGGTATGACCATTACTCTGGGGCGAATTAAACTCAAATAATTGTCCTGCGTTTGCATTTTTACCAGTGAGCCTCATTAAAAAACGGTTATAAAACACCCATCCTTCAGTGTTTATACTTGCACAATAATTTTGAGCAGGTGTCAAGCCAACTTCAGGTATATTTATACTTTTTACAGACCCAGACATTTCAATCAGATACTCTTTCGTTATATCTGATTTCATCACTACTGTTAGTTCCAACCTAAAAGTTTCATCAGTGTATTCAACCAAAATCGGTTTAGAGTTAGGTTTTAAAATGTAATATCCCGTACTAACATCTTGCCCTTCAATTGAAAACACGAATCCATTTATATTGGGGTCAGAACATAAAAATTGGGGGCTACTAATGTTATAACTTTTTAGAACATTAGCAGCACATGGGTCTATTTCTCTAATAATTTTGTTCGTATTTGCAAAAGACAGTTCTGCAAAGATGGCAAAATACAGAAATAGTATTAAATGTATTTTAATAAATTGGGGGATAAGTTTTCTTGATGACATGAACAGTACATTTTAAAGCGTTTATACTCAAATAATACTATATCAATAAAAAGACCAAAAATTTATTAAAAGGAAATAATTGGTGACAAATGAACATTTAGGGTTGTGTATAGCTCGTATTTGCTAAAATTTTTGAATCAATGATTGACGTGTACCCTATTGTTTAGACAGTAATTATTACTTTTATAGTTGTAAAGTCTTCTTTTTTTTGTCAGTAAGTGTGGAAAACTCATGCGGCTTGATGATATACCTTGTCAAGTGTTTGATAGTCTAAACTTTGATGAAATCTTCTTTGGTTGTAAAAATCAAAGAATTCCTTTAAACCCTTCTGTAAATCTGAACCATTCTGGTAAGACCGCATCCTTTGCCATTGGAATATAGGTAATATCGGTTGCCCATACCTGATTAGGTCGAATAATTTTCAGCCCTCTTAGCAAATAAGGATAAATTTCATACTCTTTATTAGGTTTTGATGTGTTTGGCTTGCGATAAATCGCATTGATGACTAAGACTAATTGATGGATGCTCTCTTTCAACTAACTTAACCCGTGCCAACGAGGGTTTCTCTATAACTTTTTTTTAAGAAATTCTATATCCACTTTCAGGCGACCTATCTGCTCATATAAAACCGATACATCTTCTTGTTGCTCTTTTCGTTAATTAACATCCGTACTAAATATTTGGCTTGCTCCCTCTAAAAAAAGTTGTTTCCACTCTCTAATTTGGTTAGGGTGTAGCTCGTAATTATCGGCTAATTCTGAAAGCGTTTGAGTTTCTTTGATAGCTTCTATCGCTATTTTTGCCTTAAATTCGGCACCGAAGTTTCTGCGTTTGTTTTTGCTCATAATTCCGTAAATTTAAACAAGTTTGCAATTATCGCAACTGTCTAAATTTTGGGGTACAGCACAACATGGCAAATAGTTTTGAACCGAGACCCATTTTCAATATTGGTAGTAAATGCCAAAGGAGAGCTAAAACGAGTGTATTATCCATTTTTGGCAAGATGTATGATTTCAAAAGATGAGTTAATTAAAAATCAAATTTATTCTGTGGAAATGGTGAAGACTGAACTTACAGAAGAAATCTTTTTTATTATCAGAGGGAAGATTTACTCACACCACAGATTGGTATTAGTGTTGTAGCTACATTGAGGTTATATTGTATTTTGTTGTCCACATCTTTTGAGACTGTTTACCTCAACCAAAAACTACTGAAAATGTATGTGGAAAATTTAGATTATTTATACTTAAAACCAGTAAAACAATTAGGGTGTTGTGCATTTTGTTGTGCAACAAAAAAAAATAGAGAATTCCAATAAATGAAATTCTCTATATAAAACACTGATTATCAGATATTTCCAAGTGTGGGCCCACTTGGAATCGAACCAAGCACCTACTGATTATGAGTCAGAGCGTTTTATATTACATACACTCCTTTTTTCTACGTTTTGCCTATGTTTTTACTAAAAAATGGCATTTTTCACTACTTTTCTTCTATTGTTTAGGCTTGTCTAAGGTTGTTTTAGTACCTTTGTATTGCATATTGTATTGCATATTTTTGACTAAAAATAACATGATATTAGCAACGGTTAAACTGTTTTTGGATACTCGACAAATGAAAATTGAAGGTACAGGAATTATCAAAATTCTAATCACTTTCAAGCGTGAACAAAAGCTATATACAACAGGAATTAAGATTTTATCCACCGATTGGGCAAAGCTGCAAAGGAATGTAGATGAAAATGGTCTGTCTTCAAAATTGAGAGATAGTAAATTCATTGAACTCTATAATCAGTTATATGATGAAAATAGCTCCTTGAAACGAGCCAAAGCAATTATTGAAAAACTGGGTGAGTCTTTTACCTTTGAAGATTTTAAGTACCTATTTAGCAAGCCTACAATTAGTGTAGAAATTACTAAAAAAGATACAAATAACATTTTCATTGCCCTTGAAAATAAATCTCAAACTATGCTAAAAAATGATAGAATTGGTAGTGCAGACCTCTATCGTACAGTGGCTGGTTCGCTGAGTAGATTTCTTTTTTCGTTGAATAACGACGAAAGGTATGAATTGAATTTGCCTATTTTAAATAAAAAAAGTACGGATAAAGCATTTTTGGAATTTGCTCAAATTACGCCAATACTTTTGCAGAAGTATGAAAAATGGATGTTGAAATTTGGTAAATCAGCACAAAAGAAAAACGGTATTGCAACACCTGCCAGTTCAACCACGGTGGGCATTTATTTACGTCAATTACGAACAGTTTATAATGATGCCATCGGGCAAGGCATTGTCAATCGTGACTTATATCCATTCACTCAAAAAGGCTTCGTAATACCTTCTGGACGAAATGAGAAAAAGGCTCTGACGAAGGAAGAAGTAAAAAAAATAATGACTTACGAAGCTTCGCCAAATAACTTTGAGGAAAGAAGTCGTGATTTATGGATTTTTAGTTACTTGTCAAACGGCATGAATTTTTCGGATATTTGTCGCCTCACTTGGGGAGATGTAAATGGTAATCAAGTAAAATTTGTTCGTAAAAAAACAGCTAATACGAAAAAATCGGACTTAAAGAAAATCACAATTACCCTTTTTCCAGAAAGCTTTGCAATTATTGAGCGTTGGGGAAATAAAGATAAAAATGCAGCGGCTTATCTTTTTCCATTTATCAACGAAACAATGAATGAGAGAGCAAAGAAGGAAACGATAAGACAGCTTATAAAAATTACAAATAAATGGGTTAATCGTATTGCCGAAAAGCTGGGTATCGAAGGTGATGTAAATACTTACCACGCTCGACACTCTTTTGCTACCATCTTATTAAGAAGTGATGCTCCTATTCCATTTATCAGCCAATCGCTCGGACATTCAAATATTGCCACGACCGAAGCGTATTTAGGTTCATTTGAAGATGAACAAGTACAAGGATATTTGAAGGCTCTGATTTAACTATTTTGGGCAGATTGAACAAAAAGGGGGGATTTCTCCCCTTCCCTACTATCTTCTGAAAACGTGGCCATCATACTCTACAAAGTCTTCAATGAATAAGTCATTGGCATAAGCCTTATAGTCAAAGTAGTTTTGTAGATACTTTGGAATTTCATTCAAAATGCCATGTTCTTCGATGTATTTGTAGGCAAACTCAATTTCTGTTCCTTCTGAGCCATCGTAATAGCCTTGATACTCATCTCTGAAATCTTGCATCAATTCATCAAAATTCGTATCTTTATTGATGTCTTTATCTCCGATGAATAAGCTTAATGCCTCAATTGTTTCGTCTTCCATATCCTTGATGGTCTCAATGTAATCGAATAGCTTTTCGCTCACTGAGCATTCAGAAATCAACTTTTTAGGAATATTCTCATAATCTTGAAACATAAACTCAGCATCGTCTTCATCGCTATGTAGCTCTTTGCAATATTCAAAGAAAGAATCTTTTGTATCGTAAATTTCTAAATCGACCCATTCGCCTGCGATAGAGCCGTTGTTGTATTTAGCGTAAGTTCCAACATAAATTTGAGGTGTTTGTGAAGTTTTCATTGTAATAAATGATTAAAATTTAGTAGCCCGGCACTCGCACGAGCAATCGCCGATTACCACACGAGAATAGAATGACAGGGCGTAGCCCCCAGACTGCAAGCCCATTTGATGGTTTACGGTGCGTTGGGTTTGTGAAGAGCTAAAAAATCAAATGACGTGGTGAAGGCTTGCAGTTGTCAGGCTATTTCTCGTAATTTTCGATGCAAAGTGTGAAAAAATGTGCGTGGGGAAAACGTAATGCAGACCGCTTCCCGCTGGAGCGTTGAAGAAAGGCTCTTTGACAGTTTGCTTTTTCTGCAAGCTGGCAATGTGCCTTTTTGTGCGGGGCGGCTTAATGATTTTTGAATTTGGAGAGAGTAACTTTTACTTAGGTGGGAGGATTTTAGCTTTTCTAAAATCACTCTACCTAAGTAATTGTTACGTTTTAATTCTGATGAAAGAACGTATAATATAAAGTTAAAACTTAATCTCCCATTCAATAGAATAAAGTATATCTTTTATCCTTTTAAGGGTCAATAAAATTTGTTCATCTTTTGGGAAGTTACCAAAGACCAGGTTGCGAAAAGAACCATTATAAGTTCTTTTCAAACCATTCAATAAAGAATCAATTTCGGTAAATATTAGTGCATTTTGAGGTGGATGTTGAAGCCACGAATTGTTATTTTTAAAGCTTGCTACATCATCGTTAGCAATTTTCAATAGTATCAGATTGAAAAAAAAGCTCTGTTTTCTTTATAATAGGTTATAAACTCTGAATTGTTATTTGTAGAGATGTAGTATCATTTTATATTCCATTTTTCAGCGTTAGACAATACTTTTTCTATCCCTGAAAGTCTATATTGGGTAATAGGGTTTAGTGATTTTTTTAAGGTTATAGTCAAAGAATTTTCTCCTACTTCTTCTAATAATGCTCCTAATAAAGCCCTCGTAGCTGGCGAATATTTTTGAGCCAACCTCACCAAAGTAGATTTATCTTCATTAGTCAAAGTGTTGAGAATAGAAACAAACTGTTTGCATACTTGTGTGGTACTCGAATCAGGAATTTTCTTGATGTAACGAATCGCATCAAGTATTTGTAACAGTGGAATATTCTCTTTTGTGTTAGTATTTTTTTGTTTGATAAATGTAATAGTGTAGTATTCTCGATTAAAAGTAGGACGTATGTCATTTTTGGCAATTTGTATGGTATTGCTAACTTGTGTGGTCAATACTAATTTATTAAAAATACTATATACAGTAAGATAACCTATTGTTTTTCCTTCGCTTTCTAATAAATCTTTTACAATTTGGTCTTGATTAGGTTGTAGTTTGCCAAATACTGTATTCTCAGGTTTATAATACTTCCCTTTCGATAATTTGGCTATTTTACCCGAAATAACCATACGATTAAGGGCTTTAATAATGGCTTCTTTATTATTCAGTGCGGATAAAAAGTCCTTATAGGTAAACACATAGCCTTTGGGTAGTCTCTCAATCTTTTGGCCTATATACTCAGTCGTTTTCATATTATTTCATTTACAACACAAATACAGCCAAATGTCCAGTTTATTTGCAAAAAAACTGGACAAAACTCAAAAGTTATTGAAATAATGAATGAGTCGGAGTTATTGATTATTTGATGAAAGCTATACCTACTTAACCTCAATTTTAGAAAAGTTCTTATTCAAATTAATTACCAACAATTCATCTTGCAATTGAATGATTTTATCTTTCAAAGCATTGCTTTTCTCCAATAAGTCATAATACTTATCTTTAAAAGCATCGGGAGCAAACGCCTGAATTTGTTTTGTTTCTGAGCGTCCTTGTAGCCAATCCATTGAGCAATTAAATTCCTCACAAATCCTCAGAGCTAAATCCCAACTTGGATTCTGCTTACCTTTCTCAATCTGTGAAATTGTAACAGCCACAACACCGAATTTCTCAGCAAATGCCGCTTGTGTCAGCTCACCTCTCAACTCTTTAAGGCGGTCTTTTACGTTTGTGTTATTTGGAATCATTCTAAATATAGGGTTTTTATGTAACTAATTGGGTTTTTATTATTCTTAATAACGTAATAAATAATATATTTATAAAAATTAAATATATACGTAATATAATTACGTAATAAATATTACAGCGTAATATTACGTATATAACGATTATAAATCAAATTTTCCTACTAAAAAAATCTATGCTATCATCGTCAATTGCCCAAATCCGTCAAAAAGAAAAAGAAGAAGTAAAAACTCGTAAAATGGTCATTCACACGCTACTGAAAAAACTTAGTAAAAACAGAGGTTGGAAAAAAGCCTTTCTTGCGAGTAATCCAATGTTTAATAATAACGTTGGCATCACCATGATTACCAATGCTCATACGGGTCGGGTTTCTGACCCACATTTTTTGAAAGCTCTCGAAGCATTCGATAAATCTGTACAAATTGAGCGTCCAGATTGGTATAAAATTACACAATAAAACACAGCTATTTATCAATGGGAACAACTGTATTAATTCAAATAACGCTCAACGATTTGCAAGATATGCTTCAAAACGCCATTAAGTCAGGTGTCAACGAAGCACTCCAATCTAAGCAGGTGGTGGTTGCTCGAACCAAAATTTCTCGGCATGAAGTAGCAGCTATGTTGGATGTTAGTCCTGATTATGTATATCAACTGACAAGCAACAAAGAAATTCCTTTTCATAAACCTGGAAAAGCAGTAATTTTTTACAGAGAAGAGATTGAAGAATATATCTCAAACAAGAAATAGAAACTTAAAAAATAGCGAAACTATGAAAGTTAATTATGGATACTTATGCCAATGGCTCGCTTTTTCGCCCATTTTATTGCCTATTATACTAATTTGTGGAATATTCAAAATAATTCTGAATACGATTGAAATTATCAAAAATGATATTGTCGAAACCTCAATTATACTATGATAAGTACCGCCAAAAACATGAGCGATTTTGAGAATTTTATCTTTCATTTTCGAGCCTACAATATTCAAAATGAAGCAGATTGTCAGGCTGCATTGGCTGATTTTCAATTATCAAAAGAGTTAATAGATATGATTATTGACCTTAAAGCAAAAGTTTTAATAGAAATCGTAGATACTAACCAGTATCAAATAACTCAATTTGCCTTTGAGCTTTTAGTTCAATCATTGACTAAAAACAATGTTAATTTATTTTCAAACATTATTAATTATACAGCCGCAAATCAGACAATAATTTAATAACATATTCGCAAAATTATGAAAAAGCCTTCCTGCCGAAACTGCCATAGTCCCCCATAAAAACTACATACTTTTGGGGTTTTAGTATTGATAGCTACAATGCTAAAACCCACCTCCGCAAGCTGCATAAAATGCAAGTGATGAGATAATTTTGCCCAAATTTTGGGCATTTTTTACCGCCCCGATACCATGTTATTCGGTTAGGGATTCTCGACTAAAAAACTTTTTAATAAAAAAGCGTTATTCAAAGCGTTTACCCTTATTCCAATATTTATTCAAAAAAGTTATCAAAAAAACGTTATCAAAGTTACGTTATCAGATAACGTTAAAGGTAAATTTTGTTTTTTATAATGGGGAAGAAAAAACAATTCAATTCGTAAGAAAACACTCAATGAATAAAAATGTGAACTCAAATCAGCGAAGGCCAAGGGCTTTCAAATTTATTGGAGATAGGCAAAATGCGACCTATCGATGTGAAATTTACCTCCGACCAGAGCATTGTTACAGCAACGTAAACGGCGATGGTGCGGTGATGTTTGATGGGTATTCCAAACATAAATTCCACGATGAGCCGAAAGATAAAGAACGATGTCTATCCAATTTTGTGCAGCGTATTGTGGCCAACGGCTATTTAGAAAAATCGTATTATATCTCATTTTGTACTAACAAAAACATCGGTAAAAGTCAGGATGAATTATTGATTGAGTTTAATCCTTTACAAAGCGAAAAATTTATTGTTACACACGGAGCGGTGCAGACCTATTTTATTTTAGCTGATTATCTGAAAAATCTGAAAGAAATCAAGCTAAGTACCCCAGAATTTAAGGAATTGAAACCCAATTATCCCGCTAATAATAGAGCCTCAGAACTGGAACTATTCCGAATGTATAAAAATCGTTTCGCAACAAAGGAAGACTTAGTAGAACATTGTAAAAACTTAAAGGTAAAAAAGTTTCCGCAGGGAAGAATAGAAGGTTTTTACTATGCTTATTTGGCTGCATTTCCATTTTCTTAGCTCATTATATTTTCATATTATATAAATATAGTTTATATTTGAAAATTAAATAATATTAATTTAGAATCAGTACTATGGCTGTACATAAATAACTGTGAATTAATATTTTCAATTTATATAAATATATCAATTAAAAGAAAATATTGATAACTAAAACCAAAGAATAATGATAAACAATTACGCTACCCCATTCTTTGATATCAGTTGAAAATCAGTAAAAATATAAAAGAATCATTTCATTAAACACTTTAAAATTTGAATTAAATGAGAAAAAATATTTACGTCTTACTGTTAATACTATTTGCAGTAATTCAAACTAAAGCCCAAATCACCTTCAAACTAAAAAGTGTGGTTGGGCAACAAAATCCAAGTTCCAATGGGCTTTTTAGCTACGGTACGCTCGATGGAAGCAATAATTTTGTATTATTCCCTGCGTATGGCAATGATAATACTTACGGTGGCGGTACGGCTGGACAACTCGGCTGGACTTTCCAAGTTGGTCAAGAAAGTTATCCTTTTTTAGCTTACGAACAATTGAATGCTGGCGAAATTACTCCTCAGCCATTTCCACCGTTTGGCGTTTTTCTTCACCCTGGCGAATCACCTTCAGTTGTAAGATTATCCATTCCAAACAATGTGCATATTCTTGGTATCACCAATGCTTTGCAACGAGCCACTTTTGGTTGTGGCGATAATATCGGTTACACGATTAAAACCGATAATCTAACCATTTTCCCACGAACCATTATCGCTACTTCAAACAGTCCAACTACTTATAATGTACCAGCAATTAATGTGAGTGCGGGTAGTTATATCTATTTTATTGTTGATAAAGGCGATGATGGTAGTACTTACTGCGATGATACCGCTCTGGATGTTGAAGTAACATTGCAGTATGATAAAATCGTTACGCCCACCTTATCAGGAACATTGAATTGTAGTGCAACTAATGCCACTTTTGATATTGCTTTCCAGCAATCAGGTACATTAGAGTTGTATCAACTTGGAAACCCAAGTCCGATTGCGACTACGACTATTTCTCAAGTGGGAAATACATTTAATGGACAAGGAACATTTACAGGCTTAAACTTAACCGCAGGTGGGAGTTATTATGTTATTGCTCGAAATGCGGGGCAAACGCAATCTGAGCAAAGTGCGATAATGAATGTAAGTCCTTGTTGTAGTAATGCTGTTGCTCCAAGTATTTTAGTCAATAATTTGTCATTGTGTCAAGGTGAAATTGGTATACTCACCGCCACAGGTTGCACCAACGGTACAGTAACTTGGAGTAATGGATTTGTAGAGACGAGTACCACTGTAAATAGTGCGGGAACATACACAGCGACTTGCAAAGTTTCGGCAACCCCTCCGTGTACAGATGCGACAAGTACCGCTTCGGGGGTAGTTATCATCAACGCATTACCAACCCTCACCACCAATGGAACTACTTGCAGTGCAGATTTATTGACTTATTCAGTCAATTTTGCAAGTAATGGTATAGTTACAAGCTCGGCTGGCACAGTTTCGGGAAATACTATTATCAATACTCCGTCAGGATTGGATATTAAACTAACTTCTACCAATAATGCGGGTTGTGTCGTAACCCAAATAGTAAATTCCCCAAATTGTGCTTGCCCTGTGATAAATCCACCCCTTAGCGGTGGCAATCAAGTTATTTGTCAGGGACAAATGATTCCAAGTTTAAGCGTAAGTGTGGGTACAAATGAAACTGCAGACTGGTATGATGCCAACGGTATATTAATGGCAAGTTCAGTATTGACTTACACGCCAACTTCGGCAGGGATTTATTACGCTCAGGCCCGAAATTTACAAAATAGCTGTGTTAGTGCTACTCGGACATCCGTAAGTTTAACCATCAATAATTTGCCGACTTTAAACACAGGAACACCCAGTTGTTCAGTAGATTTATTGACTTATTCAGTATCTTTTACAAGTAATGGCGTAGTAACAGGCTCGACTGGTACAGTATCAGCAACGGCTGCCGAAGAGGGCATCATTTCAGGCATTCCAACAGGTACAAATGTTATACTAACTGCAACGAGTAGTACTGGTTGTGTGGTTACGCAAACAGTCAATTCCCCATCATGTACTTGTCCAACTGTCAATCTACCTCTCAGTAGCGGAGATAAAACCATTTGTTCAGGTCAAGCAATTCCAACTTTATCAGTCAGTGTTGGCAGTAATGAGGTAGCAGAATGGTATGATTCTGCAAGCGGTGGAAATTTATTGGCAACGGGTTTAAATTTTACCCCAAGTTCTGAAACTTTAAACAATGGATTTTTCTATGTGCAAGCACGGAATACTACCAACAACTGCACAAGTAATGCCAGAATTTTGGTCAGATTAATTATTAATTCAAACGGTGCAACTCCAACAATAGTTGCTTCAAAAAATCCTTTAGTTTTAGGTGAAACTGCCACTTTAAGTATTTCAAATTGTAACGGAATTATTTCTTGGAATACGGGTGAAAGCACAAGGAGTATTGCTGTAACTCCCAAAGCAAGCACAGAATATTCTGCTACTTGCACTGCCAATGGTGGATGTATTGGCGGTAATGGCAAAATAATGATTGAGGTAATCGCTCCAAAAATTAAGGTAACGGCATCGCCAAATGTAGTTTGTATTGGAGGTTCAACTACTTTGAGTATGACTGGTTGTCCATCTAATGAAATCTATTGGACTTCCCCAGAGTATGGGCGTAGAAATGAAATATCTCCGATGTATAATGGAATTGTACAAGCAGGCTCGTTCACGGGGCATTGTGTTACTTCGGCAGGTGAAGCCACCGAAACTATTGGAGTAAGTATCAGACAGCCGCAAGATTTTCAAATCGTTGCTTCAAAAAATCCAGTTATTTTAGGCGAATCAACCGCTTTGAGTACAACTGGTTGTGATGGTATAGTCAGTTGGCAAAATGGACAAGCGAACGGAAATCCAATTACGGTTTGGCCGACCGAAAAATATACTGAATATGTAGCCGAATGTTTAAGCCCAAATGCTTGTGGTGGAAAAGGAAAAATAACGATTGAAGTAAAGCCGCCCGTTATCCAAGCTACTGGCAAAGATGTTTGTTGGGGTTCGACGGCAACACTTGGTCAGAGTGGTTGTGCGGGTTCTGCTTATTGGGTGGTTTGGAAAAAGGCTGATTTCAGCGATGCCAAATCAATCGACAATCCAAATACTTATCCAATTTTTGAACCTACATATTTTAGGGTTTCATGTCCGAGTTCGGCAGGAGAATCGGCCTCAGATATTTTAATCAGCCCCATTCCCTTGCCCAACAAACCTGAAATTATCCCCAATAAAGAAAGCTATTTCTCGGGCGAAACGGTAGAATTGAATGTCTTAAATTGTAATGGACATTTAGTTTGGTCAACGGGAGAAGAAGGAATAGTTCAGATTCGAGTAAAACCCAAACGAACAGCTACTTATTCAGTTACCTGTTTTGGAGGATACAATTGCCGTGCAGAAAGTCAAATACAAGTGGTAGTAAATACGCCCGAAGCCAAAGTAAATGATTTGACTTTGTGTTATGGTGATACTTTGACCTTGAAAAGCGGCTGTACTGACGGTGCAACCGCCCATTGGACAGAAAATTGGCTCGACATACCCAACAGAATTGAGCGAAAAGAAGATGATAAAATCAGATTATTTGCTACTAATACTTATGCCGTGAGTTGTGAAGATGAAGCAGGATTTAGTAAAGGAGTAGCTTTTACTGCAACAGTAAAACCCAAAATTGATGCTCCAACAATTCTCAGTAAAGATACATCAACGATTGTTAAAGGCGAAACGATTGAACTATTTGCAAGTGCGTGTAATCGTACTGAATGGAAAGTTGGAAGTATTTTGTTGGCAGATACTTTGAATCAAATTCAAGCAAAGCCTTTACAAACAACCATTTATCAAGCTCGCTGTTTTGTAGATGGCTGTTACAGCGAATGGAGTCAATTTAAGGTTTATGTAAGGCCTAAAATGCCAATAGCAACTGCCAGTTCAGACACTTTGTGTGTGGGGACTTCGACAACTATTACGGCAAAAAACTGTGAAGATGGCAGCACTTTGGTTTGGTTAGATAATCGAGATTTGAAAGACTTTTCATTTACAGTTTCACCTAAATCGGATATTACCTTCAAAGCTATTTGTATAGGACTGGATGGGTTAGTTTCAGATACAACTTTTATCAAGGTTTACCAAACCCCAAAAAAGCCTATTATTAGTGGCAATCTAATTATACTGGAAAGCGAGAAAACCACCTTAACTGCCAGTGGCTGCGATGAAAACTTACTTTGGAATACAGGCGAAAAATCGCAAAGCATTGTGGTTAGACCTGTGAGGGATACGGTTTACTCGGCCACTTGTGGCATTTGGCAATGTATTTCTGATACAGCTTCGGTTAAAGTTCGAGTAAGACCCCGCCCGATTGAGATTGAAACGAGTAATGGTATTCGTGGTTATTCCATCACCGATACGCTTTGTTTGAATAAACAACTAACAATATCGACACTTACTCAATGCAATGGTACAATTATTTGGTCGAATGGTCAGCGTGGAGAAAAGATTGAAGTGACAGGCAAAAGCATTGAAATGCAAAAATATAGTCTATACTGCATCAATGCTGATAATGAAAAATCGGACGAATCAACAGCTACTATCACCGTTTTGGATTATAATATCAATGAGGCCATTGCATACCCCAACCCAACTTCGGGGAAATTATACATCAAATCAAAGGGCTGCATTGATGGTGTGAAATTGATTCTTTATAGTCAACGTGGAGAAGTCCTTTACGAAGGTGGCGGGCAAGAACGCTACTTGGATAATATCGTACTCGACTTGTTCAATTTACCATCCGAAACTTACATTTTATACATCGTTGGTACAGATGGAAACAAACCAGTTACCTTGAAAAAACGCATTGTAAAAGTAAATAACTAAAAAACTCACCCATTCCTTGTCAGTCAAACTGGCAAGGAATTCAAACATATAATCAGATGAAAAATTTAAAAATGATTGGCTTGTTATTACTGACGAGTTTGAAAAGTATCGCTCAAGCTTATACACCAGTGAATACAAACAGAATATTAGTAGGTGCATTTCCATTTCAAAACTTCACCTACGATGCTCGTTCTGCTTCATTGGGTGAAGCAGGAATTGCTATTTCACCCGATGCCAATAGTGCATTAATGAATCCTGCGAAATTGGTGTTTCTCAAACAAGATAGTACTCAAAAAAGTAAAAACATCGGCGTTTCACTACATTATACGCCCTATTACAGAAATCTCATTCAAGGAATGAATTTGTTCGGAGGAAATCTTTTTCAAGTAAAAGAAAAGAAGGCTTATGGTTTGACAGTTAAATATTTTGATGCTGGGAATGTGGCTATTTATGGCGACAACAGGGAGTTTATCAAGAGCTTCCAATCAAAAGAGTTTTCAATCAACGGTTTTTATAGCCTCAAAGTTCGCCAGAACAATAGCATTTCAATTGGTTTGAAATATATCTATTCCAATTTATCAGCTCATTCAACTACCCAAAATGTCTCTACAAAACCAGTCAATGCCATAGCTGGCGATTTATATTTTTACCATAATGGAAGAAACACTAAAAAGCATTGGCTAAATTATGGTGCATCTTTAACAAATATTGGTGGCAAAGTTTCTTACGGAGATTACAAACAAAGAACTTTTCAACCAACCTTACTGAAACTCGGTGCTGCTCAAAATTTCATTTTGGGGAAGAAACAAAATGTTTTGATGTTTACCGTCGATGCAAATAAATTGCTTTTACCAACCCCTTCAATCCGAAATGCTCAGAACGAAGTAATTGCAGGCAGAAATGAAGAAAATATCACAGGCATTGGTACAATTTTTCAATCATGGGGTACTGCACCCGATGGTTTGCGTGAAACAATGAGAGAAATTACTTTTTCTTTTGGAACGGAGTTTCAGTATCGTAACTTCTTAGCAATTCGTGCAGGCTACTATACCCAAAACAGGCTAAAGGGAGACTTACATTATTTTACGCTTGGACTGGGTGGAAAACTGAAGAACTTTGGACTTGATTTATCGTACTTATTACCAAACAAAAAGAATCAGATTTTATCAAATACTTTTCGGGTTTCGTTGAATTATTATCTTTTCAAATAAATAGTTACTTGCCTTTCTATAAATCTGGTAGCCCTACTTTTGTGGGGCTATTTAATTGAAATATACTAAAATCAATCATTTCAACCTCCCATTTCCCCAAGCTATCATCAAATTGTTATAATCAGATTTTAATGCTTTTTTGTATTCGTCTCTGACAACTTTTAGCCAATTTTTGCTTGATAAATCTGAATTGCCGAATTTCTTGATATATTCTTCTCTGGTGGTGCTGATGATTCGGGCGTATTTTCCGACTGATTTTATATTGACATCATTGATTAATGCTAAATTATCTGAAGTTTTATTTTTCAGGAACACAGTAACGCCATCTTTGAAAATATAGTTTTTTTGACCTTTGCCATCCATATCTTCATAAACCATACCCAAAACAGGAAATTGACCTCCCGAAGCATCTCTAATACTTTTGATTAATTTGTCAGTATTGGCTTTTAATAAATTTCCTGTTATAGTTACACATGTTGAAATAACCCAAGTTGCTATCCTTTTTGAATCAGCATCAGCTAAGTATACTTTTGCGATAATATTAGTACCAGTCACCTTGTAACTGTACAATGATACTTCTATGCCTTCCCAACCTTTTAATGTGTCCGTTTTTTGAATTAAAGTGCCTTCCATATATCGAGTTGGAATAATTCTTTTTTGTACCCTATTTGTAATAATGGTTAAACTATCCGTCAAAAAATTTGATAGCTTCAAATCTACTTGAGAAAAAGTGGGGATAGAATGTATAAGTAAAAACCAAAACAGTATATTTTTTTTCATAATATTCTTGAGTTATACATCTATTGAACCGAATTCTGCCAAAATCATATTCTTAAAATTTCCCCATTTCACATTAAAAGTTTTATCAGCATCCATTAATAGGCTCGGACATTGTTTGCCTGTCCATTTGTTATGAGGTACAACCTTATCTATTCCTATTCCTAAATCAAACATAAGAGCTGCCACCAATCTGGCAGCTCTTAGATTTGCCGCATTTTGGTTTATACCTGCATTCATGCAAATTTCTATTCCAATGCTTTTTGAATTCCCACTTTTGGCGTGGAAAGCTAATTCACTTATTGGAATATGCTTGATAATCCTAAAATCATCAACTGTATAATGCCAGGATACCCAAACTTTATTTCCACTACCTCTCGGATGAATATAATATCCTGTCATTTTTAAAAACCTTGCGTGAGCCAACGCATCAGCACCTGCAGATGGATTATCAGTATTATGTATTGTTATAAATGTTGGTGCAAGGGGTGTTTCAGGACGATTACGTCTGCCTATGGCAATTAAATCCTCTGCTAAATTTAATTGTTGACCAAATTCAGTTCTATTCATTGGGTTGATAGTTAAACGATTAGTATGCAATTCATTTCTTAACTTTCGATTTTTTCTAATACTCCATTGATTTAATTTAAAATAGAATTGTAAAAAACATTATTAAAGAGACGAAGGGTGACTTTTGTGAGAAGTAAATTTTATAGTAAAACTTCTATTATCCTACATAAATTTATTTAACGGTTACGAACAGGACACAATTGATAATACTTGGGGTAATACCGAAAAATAAAAATCAATTGAATATAAAATACAAAACCACCATCTTTGGCCTTCACTTCTAAACCATAAGCCAATTATGAAAAAAATTGCCATTCTCCTGCTTTTAATAAGCACTGTTTTAAATAGTTTCGCTCAAAAATCACATAAAAACCCAAATGTATTATCCTTAAAAAACGAACCAGATTCTTCATCTAATGAAAATTTAGTAAGCAATTCATCTTTTAAAAAAATTTATACCCGTGATTTCTCAGCCTTATCGGGTATTACGGTTCAGCCACAAAACCAATTAATTCTAACATTAAATAAACCTGAAATATTTTTGGGAGGTATGCTCCCATTTACAAGAAAAGGCAAAGCAATTCCAGCAGTTGGGTTTTATCCTTATTTCATTGGAAAACTGAACGATGATGGCGAATTTATATTCAGAAAAGCCCGTGAATATGACCCCAATATTGGCATAGGTGGAAAATTATTTATTAATCCGCTCGGGTTTAAATTTTGGAAAAATAGTACACTATACTTTTTTAATAACAAATTAGCAAAGACCCAAGCATTTGCGGGAAAAAGAAATCTCGCCCAAATGGAATTAGATAAAAAATATAAAACACTGAACTCATTAAATAAAAATAGATTAGCCTTGAACGCCAGCATTGAAGCAGCTGCTAAGAAAATCAGTAAAAATGAATTGGCAAAATCAGTCTTGCAAAACTCACCACGGTTTGGAACAATTGACAATGATACTACTATTTCAATAATAGATTCCAAAGGGCAAAGCCTAACGATAAGTAATGAAGAACTCGATGCGACCGTTCAAAAAATAATCCAAAAGCAAGGCTTTATTGATAGTGTAGCTGTGAATGACACACGAATATCAATAAAAATGACCGATAATTCTAAAATAAATCTGAGTGCCGACCAAATCGTAAAAGCATATATTTTATCAGAAACCGATATTGCTGCTCAGAATGCTAAAATCCTAAAAGCTCAAGAGGAATTAGCTAAAATTGATGATTTAAATCTTGACAATAAAACAACCGAAGGTGCTGAAAAAAAACTAAAAAAATACTATGAATCGGAACTGTACGAACTCGAAAAAGACGCCCCTTGGACATCTCGCTATTTCTTCTGGATAAATATTGATTACAAAATAAACAAACAAACTGTAAATGTATTCAGAAATGATGCCCTTGAGGAACTGAAAGGACTTAGACAAGATTTTGTAGGTATAAGTGCCAATTTTACATCGGTTATGAATAAAGCAGTATTCAACACCTTTTTAAGTTATGAGATTGAAAAGAAACGAAAATTTCTTGATTTAACCCCCAAAACTTTCATTACAGATTCGAGCCGAATCAGTACTTTTAATACCATTGAAACTAAAAAGGCGTATAACCTCAATGATTTATCGCAAAAGGATTTTGATGAAATACAAACCAATAAAGTGTTGAATTTTGGAATGACAGGGCTGGTTGGCGATAAAAGAAAATTTGGTATTACGACCAACATCAAATATACGACTAATACAAAATCGACTAATCTGAAAATGGGCTTGATTATACCTGCGTATAAATCGGCCGATGGCGAGCAAGCAAACATTGTTTTGGAGTATCAAGTACCAGACATAAATACTAAACTACCCGCCAACAAAGAGCAGAAACCCTCAGAAAGAGCTTTTGCAAGCATAAAAGTAGGTATTCCGATTAGTATGCTAAAACCTAACTAAACCCCGACAAAAGTCTCAGAAATTCATGTTATTTTCTGAGACTTTTTAGTTTTTATCCTACTCACCCAAAATCATTTTTGTAAAACTCCGCTTTCTTGGCTAAACTTGCATAGGTATAACATTCTACCAACCACCTGAAAAATTAGCTCAGACAGTACCATGACCGACAAACTTGACCTTACTTCACCTGATTTAGTACAACAAAATATAGAACGAATTTCGGCTCTTTTCCCCAACTGTATTACCGAAACCGCCAATGGCAAACAAATAGATTTTGATTTGCTCCGCCAAGAACTCAGCCACGATATTGTAGAAGGCAATAAAGAACGCTACCGCCTCGAATGGCCAGGAAAACGGGAGGCAATAGTAACCGCCAACTTGCCCACTACCAATACCCTACGCCCCGTAGTAGAAGACTCAGTAAACTTTGATTCCACCGAAAACCTATACATTGAAGGCGACAACCTTGAAGTGCTGAAACTCTTGCAAGAAAGCTATTTGGGCAAAATAAAAATGATATACATTGACCCACCCTACAACACAGGCAACGACTTTGTATATAAAGATAATTTTACGCAAAACACCGAAGAGTATAAAGCCGAAAGTGGCTTGGTAGATGAATATAACCAACGCATGGTAGCCAACCCCGATACCTCAGGCCGCTACCACTCCGATTGGCTAACGATGATGTACCCACGCCTAAAACTTGCTCGAAACTTACTGACTGACGATGGTTTGATTTTTATCTCAATTGATGAAAATGAATGTCACAATTTAAAAAAGTTGTGTGATGAAATTTTTGGTGATAATAATTTTCTAACCGAAATAATCTGGAAAAATAAGACAGGTGGTGGAGCTAAATCAATTGGGTGGATTGGGTTACACGAATATATATTATGTTATTCAAAAAATACATATTCAATTGCAGATATTTCCATACCATATTCAGAGAAAACAGCCTCCATGTATAATAAAAAAGACGAAAAATACGCAATAAGGGGACCCTATGCAACTTGGCCACTCGACACGACGAGTATGGGAGATAGACCAAATCTTAAATTCCCAATAATACATGAAGGTGTTGAAATTTGGCCTGAAAAGCAATGGTTATGGTCTCAAGATAGAGTGGAAGAGGCTCAAAAAAACAATATTCTGGTATTTAACAAACAGAGTGATGGTACTTACAAAGTAAGATTCAAAGGCTATCTAAAAGGTGAAGATGGCATAATTAGACGAGGAACACCACTGTCCATCTTTGATGGTCCATACTCTCAAGATGGTTCTAAGGACTTTCAAGAACTTTTTCCTAAATCAATTTTCCCATTTCCAAAACCAATTAAATTACTTTCTCAAATATTTACCATAAGAGTAAATAATACCACTCCAAATGGCGATATTATATTAGATTTTTTTGGAGGCTCCAGTTCGACAGCTCATGCCATTTTTAAGCAAAATGCAGAAGATAGAGAAAATAGAAAATTTATCATAGTACAGCTACCCGAAGCTACCGACGAGAAAAGCGAAGCATACAAGGCTGGTTACAAAAACATTTGTGAGATAGGTAAAGAGCGTATCCGCCGAGCGGGCAAAAAAATAGTAGATGAGCAAGCCACCCAACAAGCTAAAAAAGCCCAAGAACTTGATTTTGAGCCAAATGCTACCGAAGCCAAACTTGATGTTGGCTTTAGGGTTTATCGCCTCGATAGCAGCAATATGCAAGAAGTTTATTATCGCCCAAAAGACTACGACCAAGCAAGTTTAGACCTCTTTGCCGATAATATCAAACCCGACCGCACCGCCCAAGACCTCGTGGCACAAATCATGCTCGACTGGGGCTTGCCACTCTCGCTACCCATTGAGCGTGTCAGTATTCTGGGCAAAGAAATATTCAAGATTGCAGGCAATGCCCTCTTTGCGTGCTTCGATAAAGGCATTGACGAAAATTTTGCCCGAGCCATTGCCACCGAAAAACCCCTCAGAGTAGTTTTCAGAGATGCCTCTTTTGCCAACGATACCGCCAAAGAAAACGTAAAGCAGCTACTCAAACAACTAAGCACCGACACCGAAATGCGAGTGATTTAAAAACTACGCATCAACTAACTGATAATTAGTAAGTTATGAATGGCACGCAGATAAAACGGATGCAAGCAACGCTGATTTACATAGACCAAAAAATCTGTGCAAATCAGCGGTAAAATATCAGCGTCATCAGCGTGCCATTTTCCATAAGTACCTGATTTTCGTTTTATAAGACAGAAAAAGGCTGAAAAATACCAAAATACATGAAATTACAATTTAAAGAACAAGCCTTTCAGCTCGAAGCCGTAAAAGCGGTAATTGATTGTTTTGCAGGGCAAAACCCGAAAACCAATCGGTTTACGCTTGAGCGTAGCCGAGAATTGCTCAAAAAAGCCCAAGATGCCGCCAAAGGCTTAGGCGATTTATACGAAAATGAAATAAAAGAAGAAATCGGGTACCGAAATAGCCTCATCGAGATAACCGAAAGCCAGCAATTAGAAAACATCAAGCAAGTACAGCGAAATCAAGATTTGATAGAAAGCATCAAAATTGAGCGTCCGCAAGGCATCAAGTCGGGGCTTAACCTTACGATAGAAATGGAAACGGGTACGGGTAAAACCTATACCTATATCCGCACCATGTATGAGCTGCACAAACACTACGGTTGGAGTAAATTTATCGTTATTGTGCCAAGTATTGCCATTCGTGAGGGCATTCACAAATCATTTGAGGTAACCCAAGAACATTTTCAGGGTATTTACGGGCATAAAATTTCACCTTTTATTTATAATTCGAGCCGCCCGCAAGACATCGAAACCTTTGCTTCTGATTCTCGCATCAGTGTGATGATTATCAATACGCAAGCATTCAACGCCCGTGGTGCCGACGCAAGGCGTATTTATATGGAGCTTGACCAGTTTGCCTCACGCCGCCCTATCGAAATCATTGCCCAAACCAACCCAATTATAATCATCGACGAGCCGCAGTCGGTCGATGGCGAACAAACCTTGCAAAGTATGCAAGATTTCAATCCATTGTTTACGTTGCGTTATTCGGCCACCCACAAAACCGATTATAATAAAATCTATCGCCTCGATGCCCTCGATGCCTACAATAAGAAACTCGTAAAGAAGATTTCGGCAAAAGGCATCACTTTCAAAGGCACAAGTGGCACAAATGGTTATTTGTACGTAGAGCAGATTTTGCTCAGCACCACCAAGCCCCCAATGGTTTTGCTCGAATACGAAAAACGCACCAATTCGGGAGTAAAGCGTGTTCGAGAAAAACTAAGCAAAGGTGCAAACCTGCACGAACTTTCGGGCTATATGCCTCAGTACGAACACTTTACGATTCAAGAAATAGATGGCTTTTTTAATAAAATTGAAATAAACGGTCAAGAAATTTTTGTTGGTGAAGCCAAAGGCGATGTCAACGAAAACGATTTCCGACGTATTCAGATTAGAGAAACCATCAAATCGCATCTACAAAAAGAACGAAATTTATTCTACCAAGGCATCAAGGTACTTTCGTTGTTCTTTATTGATTCGGTAGAAAAATACCGAGTGTATGGCGAGCAAGGCGAAGAAAAGCTGGGCGAATATGCTCAACTTTTTGAGGAAGAATACCGCAATGCCGTTTTAGATGTAATAGACCTTTTTACTCAAGAATACGGTCAGTATCTGGATGATAACGAGCCAAACAAAGTACACAAAGGCTATATGCCCACCGATGCTTACCTCGAATATTTACAAAGAGACCAAGCCGAAAAAGTTCACCAAGGGTATTTTTCGATTGATAAGAAAAAACAATTGGTTGACCCAAGCACCAAACGAGCCAAAAAAGGCGAAGAAGCCGAATCGGATGATATTTCGGCTTATGACCTAATCATGAAAGACAAAGAACGATTGCTGAGTTTTGAAGAACCCACACGTTTTATTTTTTCACACTCCGCCCTCAAAGAAGGCTGGGACAACCCCAATGTTTTTCAGATATGTGCCTTAAAGCACGTAGAATCTGGTTCACAAATACGCCGCCGTCAGGAAGTTGGGCGTGGAATGCGTTTGTGTGTCAATCGCCATGGAATCCGTCAAGATTTCGAGACCATCGGCGAGCAAGTACATGAAGTAAACAAACTCACAATTATAGCCTCCGAGAGTTACGAAGATTTTGCGAAGGGTCTGCAAAACGAAATAGCGGCATCGCTCAAAGACCGACCACAAAAAGCCAATATTGAGTTTTTTGTGAATAAAATGCTCATAAATGCCACGGGCGAAAGCATGAGAGTTGATAAAGAATTAGCCAATAAGCTCAATAAGTTTTTATTCAAGCATGATATTTTAGACGATGACGATAAAATAACCGCCGAAGGCAAAGCCCTTATTGCTGCCAATAAAGTACCATTGCCCGAAACGCTGGAAGTTTACAGAGATAGTATCACCCGACTTTTACAGTCGGTGTATTCGGGCGAAGTACCGAAACCAAGTGACGACCGCCAAACAACCGAAGCTAAGGTAAATGCCAATTTTGCCAAGCAAGAGTTTCAAGAATTATGGAATAGAATCAGTCTTAA
Source organism: Emticicia sp. MM (assembly GCF_001649495.1). Taxonomy (NCBI): domain Bacteria; kingdom Pseudomonadati; phylum Bacteroidota; class Cytophagia; order Cytophagales; family Leadbetterellaceae; genus Emticicia; species Emticicia sp. MM. Next base: position 130,837 of record NZ_LXHX01000113.1, read on the forward strand.
ATCTGTTTATGAAGTACAAATAGACACCGAAAAACTCGTACACGACAGCAAGGTATTTATCAATGCCAAGCTCCATATTAGCGATAGAAGCTACGAAGTAAAAGAAGGTACACTGAAAGAAGCAAGCAAAGAGGAACTCGAAAAACTACAAGGCTTTGGCAATGTAACTCGGAATACCGAAAAACTCAGAACCAACGTAAACACCAATGCCACGTACGATATAGTGGGCGAAATTGTAGCTAAAACCAACCTAACTCGCCGAACGGTGGTGGAAATCTTGAAAAAAATTGAACCCAATAAGTTTATACTGATTCAGAAAAACCCCGAGGAATTTATCAGTGCATGCAGTAAATTGATAAACGAAGTAAAGGCCAGCTTGATACTCAATAACATTGTGTATCATAAAACCGAAGAACGCCACGACGCCAAAACGGTCTTTAGTAATAACAAACAAGTAGTAATACAGTCAGAAATGCTCAAAAAGCACATTTATGATTATATGACTACTGACTCTCAGGTAGAAGCCGAGTTTGCCAAAGACTTAGAAGGTAGCACGCTCGTAACGGTTTATGCCAAATTGCCAAAGAGTTTTTATATCACAACGCCCATTGCTAATTATAGCCCCGACTGGGCAATTGTGTTTGATAAAGAAAAAGTACGCCATATTTATTTCGTGGCCGAAACCAAAGGCACCGACTCGATGACGGAACTGAGAGAAATAGAAAAACTAAAACTACATTGTGCCGAAGAACATTTTAAAGCTATCAGCGATGGCGTGGTGAAGTTTAGCCAAATTAGTAGTTACGATAAATTATTAGAGATAATACAACTGAATTAAGTATAATGAAGCTCATAGATAATGTAAATTCACGCCTTGGAGACGATTTAAAACTTGAAATAAAAAAAGGGGGTCGGCTATCAATAGCCGCTTCCTCCTTTTCAATTTATGCTTTTGAAGCCTTAAAAAAAGAGCTAAAATCAATCGAAGAACTACGGTTTGTTTTTACATCGCCCACTTTTATTGAAGAGAAATTCAATAAAATTCCGAGAGAGTTTTACATACCACATATCTATAACGAAAACCAACTTTGCGGTGGTGAGTTTGAACTCAGACTAAAAAATGAATTAAACCAACGAGCAATTGCCAAGGAGTGTGCTGAGTGGGTTAGACAAAAAGTTGCTTTTAAGAGCAATACTAATGCGAATCTTCCACTTTCAGGCGTACTTCACGTAAATAACTCAGAAGATGATGCCGTAGCTTACTCTAATATTTCGAGTTTTACCACCTCTGATTTAGGCTATACGCACCGTTCGGGTTTCCCGACACTCATCCAAAAAATTGATGCACCGCAAAGCAAAGCCTACCTTGATTGGTTTAACCAAATTTGGCAAAATCAAGAGAATTTAAAAGATGTAACAGCATTGGTTCAGACCTATTTTGAAGATGCTTATAAAGAGAACAGCCCTGAGTTTATCTACTTTATTTCGCTTTATAATATTTTCAATGAGTTTTTAGATGATATTTCAACCGACTACCTACCCAACGATGAAATTGGCTTCAAACAAACCATAATCTGGAATAAACTTTATAATTTTCAGCGAGATGCAGTCATTGGAGCTATCAATAAGCTCGAAAAATTTAATGGTTGTATCATTGCCGACAGTGTGGGTTTAGGAAAAACATTTACGGCACTTGGTATCATCAAATATTACGAAAAACGCAATAAAGATGTGCTGGTGCTTTGCCCCAAAAAGCTCGAAGCCAACTGGAATACGTATCGCCAAAATGATAAGAATAATATTTTAGCAAAAGATAGACTTCGGTATGATGTTCTTTTTCATACTGATTTGTCACGTGAGCGAGGCATGAGCAATGGCAGAAGCCTTGAAAATGTAAATTGGGGAAACTATGCCTTAGTAGTGATTGATGAATCGCATAATTTCAGGAATAATAATACTGTAGTTGGCAAAGAAAATAGGTATCAAAAGTTATTAAGGAAAATCGTACAGGAAGGCATCGAAACAAAAGTTTTGATGCTCTCAGCCACGCCAGTCAATAATAGGTTTAATGATTTACGAAATCAATTGGCACTAACTTACGAAGGAAACCCAGAGCAAATAGATGAAAAACTAAATACTGAGCGAAGTATTGATGTGGTCTTTAGAAGAGCCCAACAATCATTCAATATTTGGTCGAAATTGGCAACCGAAGAGCGAACAACCGAGAAGTTGTTAAGTATGCTTGATTTCGATTTCTTTGAAATTCTTGATAACCTGACAATTGCAAGGTCAAGAAAACACATCACAACCTATTATGACACTACCGATGTTGGCAAATTTCCAGTAAGGAATAAACCAGTATCAATCCAAAGCCCGCTTAGTCATCACGGCACAAATTACGTTACGATTGCCGAAAAACTCACTTTACTAAACCTATCGGTATATTCGCCTTTAAACTATATTTTACCGAGTAAAATAGCACTTTATGCCGAAAAATACGATAAAAAAGTAAAATCAGGCACTTTCAAACAACGAGACCGTGAAAAAAGCCTTCAACTTTTGATGCGTATCAATTTACTGAAACGTATTGAAAGTTCGGTTGATTCGTTTAGACTAACCCTCGATAATATCATATCACAGATTCGGACAACAATAGCCGCTCTTGCAGAAACAAACGCTGAAATGCTTTCGGGCATAGATATAAACCCAGAAGAAGAAAACTTTGACTGGGAGTCGGAATGGGGAGATGAAGAAAACATAATCGGCAATAAGGTAAAAGTCAGAGTGGCCGATTTGGACAAAACCCGATGGAGCGAAGACTTAGCAGTAGATTTGGAAATATTGCAGCAACTTTACCAATCAACATTTCAAGTTACCAACACAAACGACCTTAAACTACTGAAATTGAAGGAGTTGATAGTAGATAAAATGCAAAATCCACTCAATACAAATAATAAAAAGGTCATTATTTTTACTGCATTTGCCGATACCGCCAACTATTTATACCGAGAATTAAAAGATTATTTTTTATCAAATTTCAACATACATTCAGCACTGATTACTGGAAATAAGCGTACCTGTTCGTCAAGACAAATACCTACTGACCTAAATACTATTCTTACTTGTTTTTCTCCGATTTCAAAGGGTAAAGCACAGGTTTTTCCTGACATTAATGATAATATTGATGTTTTGATAGCAACTGATTGTATCTCAGAAGGGCAAAACCTGCAAGATTGTGATTATCTGATAAATTATGATATTCACTGGAATCCAGTACGAATTATCCAGAGATTCGGTCGTATTGATAGAATTGGCTCAATCAATACCAATATTACGATGGTAAATTTTTGGCCCGATGTTACGCTTGATGCCTACATTAATCTGAAACAACGAGTAGAAAACAAAATGCTTATCAGCAACATGGCAAGCACGGGTGATGATAATATTTTGAACACTGATGAGAAAGATTTAGAATATAGAAAAATTCAACTAAAAAAATTACAAGAAGAAGTAGTTGACTTAGAGGATTTAAAAGAAGGAGTTAGTATAACCGATTTAGGGTTAAATGATTTTAGAATAGATTTAGCAAACCTGATAAAAAAATACGGTGTCCTTAAAAACATACCCGAAGGCCTATATGCAGTAGCAGAGACAACAAATCAATCTGAAAATGGTGTGATTTTTATTCTTAAAAATGTCAATACTCACATCAATATTGATAAGATGAACCGTTTACACCCCTATTATTTGGTTTATTTAAGGACCGATGGTACGTTGATTTTTAATCATATTGAAGCAAAAAAGACACTTGATGTACTCAGATTAATTTCTCAGGGTAAAATGACACCCATTCAAAATCTTTGTAATGAAGTGAGTGAAGAGACAAATGATTTTAAAGATATGGGTCAGTACTCAACTTTACTTAGAAAGGCCATTGCTTCAATACTGCAAACCGAAGAAGAAAAAGAAATTCATAGTTTATTCAGGGTAGGTGGCACCACGGCCTTAGGAGATAAACTAAAGGGTATTGAGGATTTTAAACTTGTATCATTTTTCATAATCAAATGATAATATTTGAGTTACCACAATCAACCTTTGTCAATCGGGTTATACCTAAAAATGCTTTTGATAGTTTCACTAATCAAAAGCAAAAGCGGATATTTATTGATGATATTGACAAAATCAAATGGGTAAATAAAATAGCCAAAGATACGGTCAATCTTGAAGGAAAAGATGTGCAAGAAATTCAAGTATTTGATATACAGCTAAAAAAAGCAGATAATATCAAAGATATTGTAGAAGTAATAGATAAAGCCATTCCTTACCAGATAGTTTTTATTTTGACGTTTGGCAAAGAATTGATGATTTCTACCTCAAAGAAACACTTTCATCCTACCATTGAAGATAAGTCAATTATCGACTGGACATTCTCTACAAATTGGTTTTCCTTAACTGAACAAAAATACCAGTTCAACCTCAAACAAAGTCTTGATTTTGTCTATGCAGATTTTTGCCAACAACTCACCGATACCAAACAAGAAAACAAAAGCATTGATGAAATAGTGCAGTTCAATGCTCAAATCAGAGATTTAGAAAGACAAATTCAGCAACTTGAAAACAAAATAAAAAAAGAAAAACAGTTTAATCTTAGGCTAACGCTACACTTGGAATTACAAGAGTTAAAAGAAAGGCTTTTGAAGTTAGGGGTTTAAGAGATATTAATTCTATACATCATGATAAAACTCGTAACATTCCAACCAATTTGCTTCAAGAAAAAAGGGCTTGATGCAATACAAAAATTTGATTTTCCTCCTTACATTGATGGGTCATGTAGGCGAGAACCTGATTTTGAGAATCCATTCCCTTCTATTTCTGCATTGTGCAGAGGTAATAAATTCGCCCCAACCTTAAAAAAAGGTGATACAGCTATCTATTTATCAAAAAAAGGCACTTATAATTTAGGATTTATGCATTGGAAGCTTGTGGCCATCGTAGAAGTCATAGAACGCCTTGAAACTCATGCGGCAGCGGCATTATGGTACAGTAAACTGAACCTTAAATTACCCAATAACTGTATGGTAAACAACAATCCTCATTTGTCATTAGACGAAACAAGTGGTTTTTGGGGTGTAGATGTGAATGAATGGAATAATTACTACTTAGAAAAATCAAAGACACATTCTGTTTTCTTGGTCTGCAAAAGTATTTATACAGAGTTACACAATCCACTCACAATCACTGAAAAAGATATGGAGTTAATTTACGGAAGAAGGAATCCGAGTACTCAAAACCCTCCAAAATTATCTAAAGAACAATTGAATAATTTTCTCATGTTCATAGATAAATATGGGCAAATTTGATTTTGTATTAATAGTATAACGCTATCCATTTGAAATCATAATCACCTTATACTTAGATTTCAATACAAGTAAATTACACTTTTCTGCATCAAAAATACTAAAAACCACCTTTTCAAATAATATAATTTCTATATGCAATAGTCCAATTAAACGCCCGTTTGATTGGACTATCAAATATGCCCCTCATTCTTCAAATAAATAGCCACATCTTTAATCGTCTCAAAGGTTTCAATTTCAAAACTTTCACGGGCTTTACTAAGTATTCTACGATTATAGGTTTTGCGTAGGGTATCTAACGATAAACCGAGGTTTGCACATATTTCTTTTTGAGTAATAGCTTGATTATTAGCAATTTGATAAAGAATAGAAAGCTCTTTTTTATTGAGCCCGAAAGGCTTCTTTTCGGTATCTATCAATTTTGGTTGTTTGTCTTTTACTGCCAAAATCTCTTCTACGGACGTTATTTCGTAATTATTTCCTACACGAGCATCGAGCGTATCCAATTCATTATATTCTTTCAATATCACAAAATGGTTTAAGTAAGAAAGAACCCTGCCATCTTTGTTGATTTGAAAAGGAGAAAGCGTTCGTTTAACCAAAATGTGTTTGCCATTGTAGTGTCTAAGGGGCAACTGAATAACAATGCGTGGACTCATAAATTTAATAGAAAACTCATCTGAGTTGGCCGTTTTAAAAGCCGAATCGGCCAACATATTGAGCGATGGCAAATGCCGAGGGTGAATGATTTTTATGTAATCAAAAAATGAAAATGTACTATCGGCGTAACCCAACCATTCAGCAACGCCATGAACGTGTTCAATTTTTCGTTTGACGATATTCAAGACAAAGAAAAACTGCTCATAATTAACAGTTCTTTTTAAATTTTCAATTTCATTTAGCTGAACTGATTCACTGATAATAGGTTCATAAACCTCATTTTCAGGGTAATGTTTGTCTAACACTACTAAGATTTGTTTCAGCATATTATCTTTTTTCATTTTTATTTTGACATTTTTGACGGACTCCGTAAGTTTGGTAAAGTTAAAGGAATTATTATTGTTTTTTGAAAGATTTTGTGGGTATTATTTAGAGGGTTTTATTCAAAAAATACCGTAAAATAAATAAAATTGAATTGATAATTAATATTGGGTATGTTTGTGGTTCTTCAAAATAAGAATATTTGTACAATTGAATATGCAATAATAAATAAATTCATTTATAAGATTTTTTTGGCGATACACATTAAGACATTGTCAACCGTGAGAGCTACACATACAAATTTCTCCAAAAAATAGTCATTATTAAAAGTAAGCAAAGTCTATATAAACTCTGTTTTTGACAATTCTTTAAAGTTGTTATATTGTGTAAGCATGCTACCGCTTGCGAAACAGAGTTGGATGTTAAAATTGACGTTATTATGAAATATTTATTTCTTACGTTTTGTGCATTATTTGCATTAGAGGCTTTTAGTCAAGCTCCAAATTTCGATTGGACTAAAAGTTTCGTTGCAAATGAAACTGATGAACCTTTCTCCATAATCTCAACAAGTGATGGCGGTTATATCATTGCTGGCCATTCAAATTCTACAATCTCAGGAGATAAATCGGATGGGAATATCTTGCCAATTCTTAATCAATTTCAACGGTTTGATATTTGGATTGTAAAGTTTAATGCTTTGGGTGTGAAAATATGGGATAAAACTATCGGTGGGAATTATAATGAATTTGAACCTCAAATTATCGCATCGAGTGACAATGGTTTTGTCTTGGTTTGTCATTCATATTCTCATATTTCAGGTCAAAAAACAGCCAATAACGTAGGTGGAGCAGATTTTTGGGTGATAAAATATGATGAGAGTGGTACTAAGGTATGGGATAAAACATTTGGTGCAACAGGGACAGAGCTTTCTCCAAAAATTGTTTCCACAAATGATGGTTTTCTAATTTGTGGTCAATCTAATTCAAATGCTTCAGGTAGTAAAAGTAACAATAGCTATAATAACAGTAATGACATTTGGCTAATCAAAATTGGAAATAATGGCCAAAAAATATGGGATAAAACATTTGGTGGTTTCAGTAATGAAATCAAACCGATAATTAGTATTAATAACATTGGAGAAATTATTTTAGGAGCATCATCCAACTCCAATATATCTGGCAAAAAAACTGAAAATGCTATTGGAGGATTCGATATTTGGGTAATGAAATTATCTCCGACGGGTGACTTAATTTGGGACAAAACAATGGGAACAGAGGATGATGAATATTTAGGTGGAGTAACTATTGATTCAGATAATAATATTATTTTAGTAGCTTCCTCTGGTGCTCAAGGTTACTCTCATACCACAATTTTGATAAAAAAATGGGTACAATTGGGCAAATACTATGGGAGCGAGAAATTTATAAAACAACATATTTTCCTAAAATTATTAGAAATAAAAATGGTGGATATTTAATATTAGCGTGTTCAGATGGATATTTGGTCAATTTAGACAAAGATGGACTGGAAAAATGGAACATTAATATTAGCTTTTCTCTAATGGTAAATTTAACTCAAAGTAATTTTGGGGACATAATAATTATTGGTGGGTTGGAATATTCTGTTGCCAAATATTCTTTTCCACCAATTTTACCAATTATTAATATTTTAAATAATGAAGAGTCAGTGCAACAAGGTATCCCCTTAAAAGTCAATTTTAAAGCAATCTCAAATTAAATAATGACAAAACTACACTTAATTTTTATCTTATTGTATTCGACAGTTACTTATTCTCAAACACCTAATGGAATAATTGTCGCAGGCGGAAATGGTAGAGGTTCATCACTAAATCAATTTTATGACCCAGAAGGTTTTTTCGTGGATAATAATGAAAATATTTACATTGCTGACTGGAGTAATGACAGAATTCTAAAATGGAAAAAAGATGAAACTACAGGCTTAATTGTAGCTGGTGGAAATGGCTGGGGTACAGCTTCAAATCAATTTAGAGCACCAATTGATGTTTTTGTTTCATTATCCAGTGATATTTATGTTGCTGATTATTTTAATTCAAGAATTCAAAAATTTAGTAATAATTCACAAATTGGCATAACAGTTGCGAGTGGCGGTTTTTATCCTTCTGGATTATTTATAGATGCAAATGAAAATTTATATGTAACGGATGTTTCAAATCATCGAGTTTTAAAATATCCAAGAGGCTCCATTCAGCCAACCTTAGTAGCTGGAGGCAATGGTAAAGGATCAGCATCAAACCAATTAGATAACCCCTCTAAACTATACGTAGATGTTAATAATGATGTATATATTAATGATGTTGGCAATAATAGAATTCAAAAATGGTTAAGTGGTGCATCTGTTGGAATTACGGTCGCTGGAGGAAATGGAATTGGTTCAATGCCAAATCAATTTGAATACCCTCAAGGACTTCACATTGACTCACAAGGAAATATCTATGTCGCGGATAGAAATAATTCTAGGATACAAAAATTTTCTACTAATAACCAGTCAGGTGTAACAGTGGCAGGTGGAAATGGGTATGGTTCTAATCTTAATCAATTAACAAATCCGTATGATGTTTTTGTTAATTCACTAGGTTTTATTTTTGTACTTGACACTGCAAATTCAAGAGTTCTCAAATTTCCCCCATTAAATCAACCACCCCAAATCTATTTATTAGCCCCCCCAACGACTACCCCAAAAGGCACTACAATAAAAGTAAATTTTAAAGCAACCTCAAACTAAAAACATGAAAAAAGCACTATATATTATCTACTTTTTAGCTTGTATTAAAACTTTTGGACAAGTCTCGTTACCCACTCCTACGGGCTTAACAGCCACGATTGAGCCTAATAATCGATTCACTATGAAGTGGAATTGTGATATCTCTGGGGCATTTTCAGCATTAAATACCACCGAATATGTATGGTTTGAAATAGAAATTGATAATGGTACAAATCAAACAATCCATAATAGCTCCTATTTTTTTGTATCGAATCCTGCTAATTCATACGAATTTAAAAGCCCTTTTTATTTAAAACCCAATACTCAATATTATTTTAGGGTTCGTGCTAAATACACAGCAAATACTGCAACTGATGTCAGTATTTCTTCGTCGAATTGGAGTAATATTTCTAATTCTGTAATTACATCTACTCCACCCGAATATGGTATTACGGTATTAACTCACGGTTTTCAACTCATGGGTAAACTCGGGATGAATTCTGATTTTGAAAAGCATGCCAGAAAAATATACAACAGATTAGGGGGTGAAGCAACTGTTTTAACCAATGATGGGATTACTGGCGAATGGAAAATCATGCGAGGCACTAATGGGCAATTGCTTGGAAACGGAGATAGAACTAAAGAATTAATTTTCTTTTATGATTGGGCGTCTGCGTCTAATGGTACAGCAACTTTTAGTGAAAATGGAGAATTAGAGGCTGCCGCAGATAGACTCTTTTCTATGTTAACAGAAGTTAAAGTAATGAATCCAACCACAGGTATAGTTGAAATTTGGTATCAGAATGCAGAATTGATGGCAAAAAAAAGCCATTTTATAGGTCATAGTCGTGGTGTAGGAATGTTACTCCAAACAATTCATAGGTTTGGTAAGTATTTCCCAACGGTAAAAATAGACCATTTTACAAGTTTAGACCCTCATCCTGCCTCAAAATATGGAGATGTTAAATTTGATACCTCAGATAAGCCCAGCATTATTTCAGGAGAATCTCCTTTGGCATCTTTGCCTGGTGTTTATTCTACCACTACGAATGGTATGCCTAATAATTGTTATACCGAAATTCCTTGGAAAGATGCGGTAACTGGTGGTTATGTTGGAGTCGGCGGAGTTTTATGGAGTATCATAGAAAATGAGGCTATCCGACCACTTTGCCAAAATGGTCCAGTGAAAATAAAATTTCCTGAAAATGTAATTAGAGCCGAAAATTATTATCGAGAGGATGGTAAATATGAAGAAATCTTTTGGGTAGATGAAAATTTAAAAAAAGCAAAACAAGTTATTGATGATATTCTTGCAATTTATGATGTTGTTAATATTGACCCAAATCCTGGTAAGCAAAAAAGCGGATTCGATAAATCACAAATTGGTTCGATTCGAACAAGTCTGCAACGAGATTTAGAAACGTTGAAAAGAGTTGGTAATTACGATTTCAATTATGTATTGTGGGGGGGGCTTCAACAATTTGAAGTTGATAGACTGAAAAACATTTTTGACAAGCTTTCAACATTGAAGGGTGGAGCAAATGGTGCTATTTCTTTGCTAAGTACCGATATTCCGACTTTAGTGGATAATATTATCAATCTGGAGGTTGATAGAATAATTAAAATTGCACCTTTTGATGGTGTTTTAGCTGATGGATTAGGGGAATGGAATTTTAGATTAAATAATTCATTGGTTTCAAGCGGTTTTTCAGCACCAGATTATACAACAAATATTAAGTTAAACGAAGCCATTGGTACTTTAGCAGGTGGTGCTCATTCAGGTGTGCATCATTGGTATTTTGGAACTGTTGATCCTGTAAATTCAAGAATTGGAAATGACTGGTATTCAGCCGCTAATAATTTTGCATCAGGAAAAAATGTGGAAAACTTGGGCTTTTATAATAGTAGATTAGGTAAGCATCTGAATGATATAAACCAATATTTTCCTAAAATGACTATAGCAGAAATGGATGCCCGAATATTAGAAAGACAATCAAATTGGGGAATGAATCCTATTTTTAATGGTTCTTTTCATTATGGAGAAGTGGCATGGTTTGGGAATCACTATCTCAATAAACCACATGTGAAAACCGAAAAAAGGTTCCCAATATTTTTGGGTAAAAATCAACCCGCTAATGAGTTTATTTATAGCATTTCAAAGAACCTAAAAACATACTTTTACCCAAAAACTAAGTTAAGACATCAGATGTTTTTGGTGCCATCAAACCATAATTACTTAAAATTCAAGATAGATGGAATACAATCAGCTTCTTTTGGGGTTTCTGTATCGTTTGAATACAGAGGAACTAACAATGAAACTGTTTCGGTAATTTTAGCAAATGACGTGATTACTCATGTTGCGGGTACTTCCAAAATATTTTACATGGATATTCCCGCGTCTGTGAAAGGGCGTGTATGTTGGATGACTGTTAATTTCGAATATCGTTCTTCACAAAATTATAGTAATCCTGATATGGTAACAAGTCTTGATATGATAACTGGAATATATATTGATGATTTTGATATGTCTATCAATACATCGTTACCAATAGCTAATAAACTTAATATTTCAAATGGCACTTTTTGTTCAAACCCTTATTATTATGGTAAATCCAATATTGATATAGAAAATGTTTGGGACAAGCGTACAACACAGTTAGCGAATAGTGAAGGATTTGTAAACTGGTGGAATTTAAGTAGAGCAGATGAATCTTTGGCTATAAATTCATTCAATTTTAAAAATTACAGAAATGAGAATATAACATGGGGTGAAGCATGTGAGGCAGTTTACTTGGCCGCAAAAAAATTGGGTTTTACCAATTTTCAAGAAATCTGCTCCAATGAGAAAAACCAGCAAGCTCAAATAACTAAGTTTCTATTTGATTCAAGGTTAATTACCCAAAATACACCTTCTGATAAAATATTCATTGGTGATTTTTATAAATTGGTTTACTCAGTAATTTTGGATCAAGGTGCGGCATATCCATATAAAACCTTCAATCGACCAAATAGCAATATTACTTATAAAGCTTTAAGTCCAAGTTTTGTGAATACAGCAATTACTACCGCAGGTATTGTATTTGATATCAACGGAAAACCCTTTCTTGCTTGGTTGACAGATGGGTTTAAAAATGGCGATATTTGGGGAACTGAATTGGTTTCGAGGATGTCTCTTTCAAAGACTGTTACATTGGCTTATTTTTTTAAGAAGGCTGTAACAAGCGGTGCTCCAAATGGTCGTTTAGCAAACACAATTGAATCTTTACCAAACGTTACAGATTATAAAAGTTTGGGAGCCAAATATGAGTTATATGATGATATCAATGATGAAATACCAACCTCAGTTGTTGTTGGAAAGACCGAATTTTATCAATCTGGTCAAAATATAACTTTTAGTTTTCCGAGAGATACTTTAGCTGATGGGACAAAAGTACACTTTTATTGGGCAATCAATGGTATTTCAAAAAGTGGCAACCTTACTGCAATCTCATCTAACTTGCAAAGTGTGCAATATACAGTTCCAACCGTTACCGAGAGAACCACCTTTGAATTATACATATACTTGGGTGCCGAAAATGGAAATTCGGCAGAAATGACAAAGGAAATTGTTGTTTCACCATCAGGATTTAACAATAATTTGGTTGTAGGGGAATACTACATTGATACTGACCCAGGCATCGGAAATGCAACTACTATCTTTCAAAATTATTTAAAAGTTGGAATAGATTCTTCTTTTAATGTTGAAACTTCATCTATGACTTTAGGGTTGCATACATTAAGTATTAGGGTAAAAGATAAAAATAATAATTGGTCTGCTGTAAAGACTTCTCAATTTGAAGTAACAAACCCATGTGGTTCTACCCAAAGTGCATCTATTCTTGGAAATTCAGAAATTAGGTTGGGAGAAAAAACGTTTATAACTCTCAATTTTGTAGGTCAATCACCCTTTAATTATGTTTTATCTAATGGTTTGTCTGGCTCAACCAATGACAATCAAGTATTGCTTGAAGTTTCACCAAGTGCAAATACGACATATACTATAACTTCTGCGACAAATATTTGTGGTGAAGTTACAAAATCTGGTCAAGCACAAGTCAATGTGTATAACTGTGATTTTCCATCAGGATTTATAAGTGGAAGTTCATCAATTTATTCAGGAGAAACCGTTAATCTAAATTTATCATTTTATGGTACTCCACCGTTTCAGTATACTTTGAATAACGGAACATCTGGAACGGCTGTAACCAATAGTATTTCTATACCTGTTTCGCCTCAATCTGATAGTTTTTATTATTTAACAGATTTAACTAACACTTGCGGCTCTGGATTAGTAAATGGCATGGTACAAGTGTTAGTTAAGCCATGTATACTACCTACTGCTTCAATTACTAATGCTACTTACGAAGTTAATGACTATAATTCTGGTAATATAATAACAAGAGTTAATTTTACTGGTACAAAGCCTATTAGTTTTCAAATGTCAAAACTTTACAACAGTACAACATCAAGTGATTTTATAAATATACAAGAAAATTTTTTTTCAAAACAAAATTATACTGTTAAGTCGGTATCAAATCGCTGTGGAGTAGGTACTACAAGTGGGGTGGTAGTAATAAATTATAATGATTGCCCTACAAATATTAATAACCCAAATGGCATTACTTCTTTGTCTAATGGAACAAATTTCAGGAAAGGACATTATGCTTCTGATAAAATATCTGGAGCAAACAATGTATCGGACCTAACATCTTTTTTTGCGGCAAAATCAATCGAGCTAAAACCAGGCTTTTCAGCAGGTTCAAATGAGGTTTTTCAAGCTGAGATTAAAAACTGCATTAGCCCAACAACCAATGGTTTAATTGCAAATTATCGTTTTTATAGTTTAAATGACTACAGTGGAAATGATAATACTGGAATAGGCTCGGTAACTTATGGAAATAATCGATTTGGAAACAGTACATTAGGTTCTATCCAAGTAAGTAAATTTAAAGCTATTTCCAGTGAAAGTTTGAATTTGAACACCGACTTGACATTTAGTGTTTGGGTAAAACCAATTTCCACAACTGGTTTAGGAAACGCATACACCTCAGAAGCAGGAGGTGTGCAATATTTATTTTCTCGATTATCAAATTGTACTCTTGGGCAGATATCGGGAATTGCACTCGGTGTTCGCCAACTAACGAACAGTACAAATATTGTTTTGAATAGAAATGGAGTATTTGCAGAAATTCCAATAAACAATAAAATTATTCTTAATAAATGGACTCATATTGTAGTTTGTTTGAGTAAACCAACCAATTCATCATTTACTATCTTTAATGTTTTTGTAGATGGAGTGAAGTATAATTTAGGTTTTGGTTTACCGTTAGTGGATTTATCAATCTTCAATAATCAAGATATACTATTTGGCTCTTTTTCATCAACTTGTAATAACTCCTCAAGTCTCACATTTTTAGATGATATAAGATTGTACAACAGGTTACTTTTGGATAATGAAATTAAACAAATTTATGATGTTGAAAAACCTTGAAATGAAGTAATCAATTTTGTCTTTAAATCATAAAGGTATATTTGTAACATAAATACAGCAAAGAATAAAAAAATGTACGGAAAGCCTTGTTCGGCTGGTGAGTGGGACTGTAATGAAGTGATTTCTTATACTTGGTGGCATAAAATGCAATACCACTATCAATCATACATCCCAGTATAATGCCCCTTCTCTTCCACCTCCTTGTAAAACCCTTTTTCCGATTTCTGAGTATTTCGGAATATGATGCCTGCAATGGTAAAAAAAGTCTTTATCGAGAATACGAATACTGCCCATAAAGTACGGAGAATGAATTTTAAGATTTTTATAAAAGTGTCCATTTTGTTTTTTTTGAGTAGTCAATTTACGAAATATTGAGCATTTTTTTGCAATCTTCGGTGATTTTATTCATCAATTTTTCGATGTCAAATTGTGTATTAAAACTCGGTATTGGTTTGCTATTTGTCTGAAAAGAACCATCTTTTCTGTATGCTCCATTCATTCCTTCAATCGTGGTAAATACTTCTCGAATGACTTTCATCTTGAAAGTTGGGATGATTGTTCCTGCTTGCAAATCGCTGGGTTCGATGGCTCTGATTCCTACAATTTCGCCCGCTTGAAGGTTCAAAACCTCTTGTGGTTTCACGGCACGTTTATCAATTTCTGAAAAATTATCTCCCATAGAATTGTTAGTGTTACTGAAACCTTTTGAACTATGACTTTGATTTTCGCTTTTAGTAACCAATTTGGCTTCACCCATCATTTTTGAGATATATTCTGCCGTTGAATATACGGTTGTTCGGGTAAAAAACTGGTAGTTTAAATTAGCCAGTAAAGATTCTGCTTCGGGTTTGCCATATTTATCTTCGATTTGGGTTAAATTCTGAGCCATAAAAACCAATGATAATCTATTACTTCGGCAAGTAGCTGGCACATTCGATAATCGAGGAATATTGATTTGTGCAGCTTCATCGAGTAAACAAAACGAATGATGTTTATTTTGCTCGTTCATTTGTTTGAGTGCTACCGAAAATATCAGTGAAATAATGGGTGAAAGTGCCGCCGCAATATGGTTATCTGTGCCAATACAAATGACTTTTGGGTGCTTGGGGTCGTTGATGTTTAAATCAAAATCATCGCCCGACAACACATAAGTTAGATTTGGGTCATTTAAAGTGGCAAAGTCAATTTGTAAAGAACTCACAACACCCGATAATTGGTTGCCCGCTCTTTCGTCACGAGCGGTCAGTACCGAACGAATAATTTTGGAACATTCATCGTCAGTTTCCAGCATTGCCATTGTATCTCGGTAAGAAAAGCCAGTAATGATACTCACCAAGTGCGGAATAGTACAATGTTGTGGATGGTGTTTTTTCAGAAACCAAATAATGGCAGTCAAAAAGGCAGTAGAAGATTTTACCCAAAAATCTGATTTTTGATTCGATTCGGTATTAAAATTTACTACCAAAGCTTTTGCAAACTCGGTGGCATAAATTTGACTTTTCAGATAGTTAGGATTTAGGGGATTGAAACGATGTGATTTACTAATATCGGAAAAACTGACCACGTAAAAAGTGGGTTGTAGTTCACCAGCATCGACTTCCCTTTTGGTCGAGAAATGCAGATAGGCAATCTCAGATAGCGTCGGAAATTTATAATCGTAGATAATTCCTGTATAATTTTTCTGGGCAAATTGTTCAATAAAAGGTTCAGCCGTTGAAACCGTTTTCCCACCACCATTTGAGCCAATGACCAAAATTCCACGAAATGGATTGGTAATATTTACCCACTTGCTATTTTCTCCTTTTAAATGCAGAGAATATTTGGTTTCATTCCTTTTTCGGTCAGTTTGAACGATGTCAATTTCCTTAACTGGAAAGTAAGAAAACAGATATGCAAGTATGAAAATAGCTAAATAAACTAAAATTGTAAGTAAGGAAGAAGGTAAATAAATGGAAAACAAACCCACAACGCCACAAAAAATGTAGGCAATAATCAAATAGTTAGTATATGGTTTCGTGAGTGTCTTTTTCGGAGTTACAGCGTATTTTTCGGCCAATGATTGCTTTCGACTCGTATAAAAAAAGACCCAAAGGATAGAAAAACCAATAAATCTAACCCAAACTCCATAGTAATTGTAGTACAAAACAAATCGAGTGCTTAGTGCAAATGGCATGGACTTGAGTTCTATAAAATACCTGATAAATGCCTCGCCATAGACGAAGCACAACAACATTATTGCCATTGACCAGTATATTGATTTTTCGTTTTTCATAATTATATTATCAAATTGAAAATATTTCTATATCGAAATATCTTGATTGTTGTTATTTGGAGATAAGCCTTTCTTTCGATTTCGTTTCTTTTTCGGAACCTTACCTTGATTTTGATTAAAATCTTCGGTGGCGATGGTGGCAAAGAAGTGCTGAAAAGACTTAAATTCACCCAAAAAAGATTTAGTAGGTGGCGATAACTCAAGCTCAGGCTTACTTTTGAACGATGCCGTATTGTTCAAAGATTTGATTTGCTCGGGCAAAATCAATGTGTCTTTGGGCGATTGGTTTTTACTTTTTGCTCTCACATCTTTTACAATTTCGACCAGATTTCTACGAAAATCGGTGCTGTTATTTTTCGCTTTGGCAATATCTCTGATTTCAGAAATTTGCTTATCATTGATGCCCATCTTTTCTAATTGCTGCAATTTCTTTTCAGTCCAGAGAATAAAATAAGCGGTTTTGTCTTTTGGTGGACTAATTTCTTTTGGGTCTGGTTTGAAATCAAATTGTTGGTTAAACTGCCGCTGGTTTGCGTCAAACCAAGCCGTCATTCGGAAGCGATTTCTGTTTGATGTATTAGGATTGAGTGTAATTTTTTGCTCAATATCTCGTGCTGAAACTACTACGTGAATATGCGTTTGTAAACCTTCTTTCAAATCGCCCGATTTCTTTTTCCCATTCAAAACTTCTAAATCAGTTCCTTTGAATGCACGGTTTTGGTGTATGGTGGCGTACCAAATCAAGTCTTTTTCTGATAATTTCTTACCTGAATTAAAATTAAAATTAGCGGCATATTTTTCCATGCAAGCAATGGTAAACGCCTTTAATTTTAAATGGTCATTACCAATGTGTTCTAACTCTTTTGCCGATGGAGCAATGACTAAAGAATGAAATTTATCGTCTTTTTGGGTCAGTCCTTTTACGTTATTATCAATGCTCTCAACTACCTGTTTTTTATCGAAATCCCCCTGAGCGTTAAAGAAAATGCCTTTTTCTTGTTTTGATGATGGCTCTTTGTTGAGATAATTTCCCAATCTTGCAGCACTACTTTTATTGTTGTAGCTAATGTTTCCGTGCTTGATTGGATTAATTATTTTTGAATACATGAGTACTTAGGGTTGCTCTTCCAATTGCCTTAAAGTGGCTTGATAAAATAAATCAAGCCTTGATTTTAGTTGCTCTATTTCCGCTTTTTCCATGTCCAACGTCTCAAAATATAGGTTGGTAAACGAGACCAAATAAGCCAAAATTTGTCGGGTTGAATACTTGTTTTCATTCATTAATTGAACTGCATCTTTTAGTTTCAACTCGGCCAAGTTGGTGTTCAACGGAATCAAATATTGGCGTTCTTGCACCTGTAAAAAAGAGAAAATCTGATTACGTAAACGAACAACTTGATTGGCTAAACTGTCAGAATCATCAAAAAAGCGTGGGTCTATTTTGTGTTTGGTGAAATAGTTTAAAGCACCTTCAGTAAACATTTTCATGGTCAATTTTTGGACTTGGTTTGTCAATTTCCCATTCACAAACTTAGTTTTTAGATGTGTTTTGTCTTTTTCAGAAAGCGTTGGTAGGATTGATTCCGCATTAATTTTGT
Organism: Emticicia sp. MM; assembly: GCF_001649495.1. Taxonomy (NCBI): domain Bacteria; kingdom Pseudomonadati; phylum Bacteroidota; class Cytophagia; order Cytophagales; family Leadbetterellaceae; genus Emticicia; species Emticicia sp. MM. Next base: position 149,317 of record NZ_LXHX01000113.1, read on the forward strand.
TCAAATTATCAACGGTTTCTTTTACCTCCTTAATGACACGTTCATCAATCGTTATTTTGGCCAGTCTGACTTCATTTTCCATGTTTTATTACAAAAAGGGTACTTTTTGATAGGTTAATTTGCTGATAATCAAATGATTATATTTTCTTAGGGTAATTGAGTTTTGATAATTCTCTGATTATCAACGATTTAGCTATGCTAAACTCCCCCTTCTTGCTAAACCCTTTCTACCCATAATTAACGGAATTTATTTTATATTATTTTCATTAAATATAAATATATGTTAAAAATGAAACTATATATTTGCAACAGAAATACGAAAATTGGTAAATAGATAATTACGAAAATACGGAATTATAGAAATACGAAAACACAGAAATCGTAAAGTCCAGAATTACAGAAACACGAAAGTACAGAATTACAGAAACACGAAAGTACAGAAATATAGAAATCGTAAAATACAGAATTACAGAAACACAAAAGTACAGAAACATAGAAATCATAAAATACAGAATTACGGAAATCGTAAAATACAGAAATTGAGAAATACATAAATACAGAAGCACAGAAATTATAAAACACAGAATTACGGAAATCGTAAAATACAGAAACTATCTAAACAAATAAAAAAATGACAACACAAACAAAACCCGATGGCACGCAACTATCAGACGGAACGCCAACAGCAAGAATTATCTCTGTGGCGAACCAAAAAGGTGGGGTCGGCAAAACAACAATTACGGCTCTACTTGCAAACATTTTGGGTGGTACTTATCAAAAAAAGGTTTTGGTGATTGATGCCGATTTGCAAGCAACTATTGCCATGACCAGAGTGGCAGATTTTGCAAAAAAAGATGAAGATTTTGTATTTCCCTACGAAATCATTAGCGTTGAAGAAACCGACACTTTGCACGAACTCGTACAGGAACATCGGGATTTGGTCGATTTTATATTCATTGATGCTCCACGTTTAACCAATAAAGACGATATTATCAAAGATGCTATCAATATTTTTGCTCCTTGCGATAGCATCTTGATTCCGACCCAAAGTAGTAGTTTTTCAACGGATTCGATGTTTCAGTTTTTGCCAGTAATCAAAGAAATTGAAAAACAACGAACTGATTTAGACCTTGACTTTTATTTCTATGCTTTTTTGAATCAATCCCGTTCGACTAACAACGATAAAGAAGTGCTTGAACTAATGAAACAAAACGAGGATATACCATTTTTTGAAACACCTTTATCAATGCTCGAAGTATTTGTAATCAAAGATTCTTACACGTCTATTTTTGATAAAAAGGGCGGTAAAGAGAAGTTTGAACCCTTTTTTAAAGAATTTATTGAGAAATTTAAGATTGCACTCTGATATGGAAAATCAACAAAATAAGCCAATGACAATGGAAGAAAAGCAGCAACTCATGCGTGAACGTTTGGGTAGGAATATTGGTAAAATGTATGAAAAACCCGTTGACGTTCTTGAAAATGAAAACCTTGTTGTGGAATCCCCAAAAATAGCCGATAAATCAGAAAAGAAAGTAACAAAGGGGAAAGAAAAAGCTATTGAAATGAATGAAAAGGTATGGCGGATTGAACTAAAAATTACCTCGGTCAAGCTGATTTACAAATTGGAAATTATTTCTAAAATGAAAGGAAAATCGAAACAGCAATATTTGTTAGGCCTTTTGGAGAAAGATTTGGTAGAAAACGTAGGTTTATTGAAGGATTTGTAAGAAACTTACGTTTTATCCTTGAAAATAGGCTATTTCTTAATTGGGTAGCCTATTTTTTAAAATTATTCTGCATCCATTTTTTTCAAAAAACTTCCCATTTTTCTTTTGGAAAGATTAAAAGCATTACGCAACTTCTCGGTGTCTGTTACCAATCCTTGTTTTATCAAATTCTTAATTATTTCATAATTATTTTCGTCTAACATCCTTTCTAATGTACTCATTGCTTTTATTGATTTATTAGATTTTTCTCAAAAAAGAAAGTAAAAATTCCATGAAAAGGATATTCTAATAACTTCAAAATGGCTTCATCTCGATGCCAATCTTGAATTTATTCAGATTCCATTTTCTTTAAAAAGCCTTCCATTTTTCTTTTAGAAACTTTCAAAACACTACGCAATTTTTCAATGTCAGTAACTAAACCTTCTTTGAGCAAATTTTTGATTGCTTCATAGTTGGTTTCATCTTTTTGGTTTTTTAACACTCGTTCTAATGTACTCATTGCTTTAACTTTTGAACTGTTGGAAATACTTTCAAAAATATAAAATAATTCGTTTTGTGGCAAGTTATTTGTTCCTTCTACATAAAGAAAAATACTTTCGACAAGTTCTTCATCTTGCTGAATATCTACATTTCGCATCAATTTGACGAATTGTTTTTCTTTTGCCTTGATATAGTTTTGCAGGTGGCGGTACTTCAAAAGGAACGTTGAAATTGCTAAAAAACTATTGCTAAAACTTTCAATTTGATGGTCTTCCATTTGCGAAAGGTCTATCAAATCATAGTCAAATGTGGGCAAATACCGCATGAACGGATGTGGAATATTCTCAAAATAATCTTGCATTCGTTGGTAATGCCAAGTGGTTTTGCCGTGATAAAAAACTATTGGTAATATAAAAACTGGCTTTTCTTTTTGCTTTTTATTCTGATTCCAAAGCTCCAATAAGTACTGCAATAACTGAAAGTGCGGATACTCTTCTTGATAGCTTTTATGCTCTAAAAGTAGTACAATGTGTACTTCGCCTGCACCAATGATTGGGCAACGATAGACCAAATCAGCAAAGTGTTCTTTCAGTTTTGCGTTTACAAATGAGCCTGGTACTAAATCAATTTTTTCAAAATCAAGTGTCTTCTGAATTGAATCAGGCAAGGTTTTCTGGAATAATTCGGTGGCAATCTCTCTTCGAGAAAAAACTGTTTTGAAAAATTTGTCTTGTATTTTGATTAATGCCTTCACAAAAAGAGGTTTTATTTTGGGCAAATATACTTTTTTTACCTTTGAATGGCTATTTCTCCTTACAATTTCTAATAAGGATTGGGCGAAGCCCAAAATTTTTTGGACAAGTCGAAGCCTTGCCATTTGGGCAAAAAAGTACATAAAATTTCAAAATTAGGGTTGTAAGCGTTTTACCTGCAACCCTAATTTTTAGGCATTTATCAACTCCGTACAAAACTTAAAAGCGGTTTGATTGAGTTCGTTTGCTGAACCAAACGGATTGCCAAAGATGGCATTTTTCGAGTTCTTTATGTGGGTTGTGTAGTGCGTTATGCCGTTAAATAACCCAAAAGCATTATCACCTAAATCTGCACATTCTCTATCAATCGAAGCATTAATATTTGATATAATGTTTCTTTTTCGGGTCGATACTTCATTACCAAGTTTTTCTTCATCATTCATTCGGGTTAATCGCTCAACTAACGCATCTTTGATGGAATCATCAACTTTTACCCACGAAAGTTGCTCCATTTTGTCAAAAAGTTGCTTACGTTGCTTCATAAACATATCAAAGTATTGAACCAATCCATCAATGCGAAGACTATTATTTTTAGTATGATTTACTTGAAGTTGACGAAAATTTCTTGAAAAGCGGTTTGAACATCTGACCATAATATTACTATTTCCGATAAAAAAGCCCGTTGAACCATCGAAACTATTTCCAATCATTAGGTAGTCTTTAAACTCATGCCCGCAAACCTCCATCATGTCGGTACATTTGAGAAATGCCAAAACCTTTTTTCCTCCATCTACATCATAATAATTTTCAATTGGAAAACCTGTAATACTATGTAGTTTCTCCGTTACTTCCACAAACTTTTCGTTGTGTGTGGGGGTGTAACTGGTTTTAGCAATGTTTAATAATTGCCCATTATCGTTGCGAAAAATGCCTTTATAGCCTATTACTTGCTTGTTATTGGCAAAAATCGGTTTTTCTATAATATCCCATTCTAAAGATTCCATTGAATTAAATTTTAAGTTTTAAAGATTGATTTGAAGAAAGCCCAACTCGAAAATCGGGCTTTCTTTGAGTGGTTAAATAGTGAAATTAACAATTTCAGTTTCTAAGGCTTTGAGGTGGGTTTTGCCTGTTTTTACCAAATTATTGATAAAATCCAAAATCATGGCTACATTCTGAATTTGAATGTTTTTGCCTGTGCC